>JAICRQ010000388.1 GCA_025966435.1 Anaerolineales bacterium
GCCTATGATCGCGTTGATCAAATATTGGGGAAGCGTGGTAAACCTGGACGTGCTAATCACCCGCAGAACATTGAGTTTTCAGAGTTCGTTAGCAGTTGATGTCTTGATTATCAATGGATACTAAATGATTTGAATATAGAATCGAAAGAGCCCGGTCTCCGATGAATTGTGTTCATCGAAAACCGGGCTCCTTCTTTATTTCAGGCGTTTACGCTCTGCGGTCCCGACGGGATTCGAACCCGCGATCTCGGCCTTGACAGGGCCGCATGTTAGGCCGCTACACCACGGGACCATTTACTTCCTAACAAGCGGGCAGTAGTTTACCATGCGCAGGAACCAATGTCAATATGCCCAGCTCGGATACAAAGCCGGATCGGTCGGTGTGAGACCGGTGGGGTCATGAACCCAGACGTAATCTCCTTCATGCGCCCAATTAAACAACCAGTGTGCATCGCCGACAGATAGATTCACGCAGCCATGTGACTGTGGATAGCCAAAGCGTGTACGCCAGTAGGCGCCATGCAAAGCGCGGGCTCCGTCAAAATACATCGTCCAGGGGACGTTATCCAGGTAGTAATAGTCTGTCGGGTCGTTGTTTCGCATCGTTTCCGTTTCTTTCTTTTGAAAGATCTGGAACAAACCGGGGCGCGTCCAAAACGGTTCCAGCCCGCTGGCGATGACTGTGGCAAAGACCAACTGGTAATTGTCATAGACGGCAAGTGTTTGTTCTGCCAGGTCTACATCGATCCAGCGTCCTGTGGTGACGCCTTCAGGAGCGACAGAATTAGGATTCACTGTCGCAAAGATGCGCGCCTCCACCCACTGATCGGGACCAATCATATTCCATTCGACGCCCTCTGCGCTCTGTGTCGCGTACACTTGTACAACCTCTGCATAGGGGTAAATCACTCGATCTGTCAGCGGAGCTCTATAGCTCGGCGCCCTGTAGACGGGAATGCTGTCTGTGTAAAATGGCAGCGGCCAGGCAAACGCATTCGCCGGTGTCTTTCGAAACTGAAGCCCTTGAAAACGCGAGTACTCACCGATGCGCGAGCCTTTTCCCGGAATCCAACTGCCGTTTTGAAGCATGTAAAAGACCCCATTCGAATCCACACGGTCGATATACGATACATACACAAACCCTGGCTGAAAGGCTTGCCCAGATTCTCCACCCCCGGGCCCACTTAAAATGGGAACAATATCCTCGTCCAATCTGAAGTAAAGGTAGGGGAGCTGCGTTAGGGCGGGATCCGGCTTAAGGGCGGGTAATGCTCGCTGTGGAAATGTCAATCCCAGTTGAGCCATCTCCGTGATGTATGTGGAGGGACCCAGAGGCAAGCAGTCGCCGGGAGGAGCTAGGTACACATCTGGCGCGCACACCACGGCGCCGCTTGCGGGTTCTTCGCCCGGAGTCGTCTCCTGGGCATGCGCGCTGGGTGGCGGCAGCAGGCTGAGCAGAAAAATAAACATCAGAAGCTTAGTAGTTTTGGTCATAGGCTTTTATAATAGTCTGGCGATTATAGCATGAGGAAGTTTGGCTTAAGACCCCAAGATATGGCGGCAGTTGCACTGCCGCCCGCCAGCAGTACAGTTGCTGGCGAAACGTTTCCAAAAGACAGGCTGGCTTGACACTTTTCCTCCACTATGCTAAATTATCTGCAAGCCAAAAATTATACGCACTTGGCTGGCAAATTGGCTTCATGATCTCCACGTGGGAGGGTTGTTTTGTCAAAGTCACGCACACAACAAATGGTGGACCGTCTTCGCGAACTTCAAGCTTCATCGCCAGATATTGAAGCCTCAGCCGTCGTCAGTGTGGATGGTCTAAGCATTGCTTCAGCATTACCTCAGGGTGTCGAAGAAGATCGTGTCTCTGCCATGTCTGCTGCTATGCTTTCCCTGGGCGAGCGAATCGCCACCGAGTTGGGGCGTGGTTCCCTCGAGCAGGTTTATGTAAAGGGGGAAAAGGGCTACGTTGTTCTGATGTCGGTGGGGGAGGAAGCCGTGCTTACTGCACTTGCGCGTGAACAGGCAAAACTGGGCCTGATCCTTTTGGACATGCGTCGCGCTGCCGAAGATCTGTCGAAACTGATTTAGTGGAGTCATGCTATGAGCCCTGTTCAAAAGACTGGTCTATATTACCCGAATAAATTCGGATTGATCATCATCAAATCGCTGGAAGAGGTGATGGGCCGCAACGGACTCAACGCTATCTTGAATCTGGCTGGTCTGAACCATTACATCGAAAATTATCCACCCGATAATCTGGATAAAGGCTTTGACTTTGCGGAGCTCTCAGCCGTGGGGGTTGCCCTGGAGGAAATGTACGGTCCGCGCGGTGGGCGAGGGCTGGCTCTACGGGCGGGACGCGCGACCTTCTCAGACGCGCTAAAGAACTTCGGCGCCCTTGCAGGCGCAGCGGACCTTGCATTTGTAGTGCTGCCGCTCCAATCCAAGCTGCGTATAGGTTTACCTGCTTTTGCCAAGATCTTCTCTCAGCTCAGCGACCAGTACAGCACCGTGGAAGAAAAAGATACAGAATTTATCTGGACAATCCATAAATGTCCTGTCTGCTGGGGGCGTACCAATGCAGATAAACCGGTATGCTATATCGCGACCGGATTGTTGCAGGAAGCGCTCAAATGGGTTTCTGGCGGCAATGAGTTCCGCGTGAATGAATCCAAGTGCGTTGCTGTAGGGGATGCGGTGTGTGAATTTGTGATTCAAAAAGAGCCGATTTCATAACAGGTGGGACCGCCGTGGCAGAATCCAAATCCAAGATTCTGATTGTAGAAGACGACCTCGACATCGCCGAAATGTTGAACGCCTACTTCCGCGTGCAGGGCTATGAAGTGTTTACAGTCAACTGGGGCGAAGACGGTGTGCGTGCGGCGCAAACAGTCCTGCCGGATTTGATGATCTTGGATATCCGCCTGCCGGATATCGATGGCTATGAAGTTGCCCGGCGCGTCCGCAGTGACCGCCGCACAAACGAAATCCCCATTATCTTCCTCACCGAAAAGCGCGAACGGATCGATCGCCTGCAAGGCTTTGAAGTCGGCGCGGACGATTACATCACGAAACCCTTCGATGTACAGGAGCTGCGCTTACGCGTACGCAATGCTCTGAAGCGAGTCAGCCAGGAATCCCTCACAAATCCTGTCAGCGGCTTGCCGGAAGGTGCACTTGTGGAGGAGCGTCTCTCCGACGTGATCCATAAGAGCGGATGGGGACTTCTCCATATCTGTATCAACCATCTGGATGCGTTTCGGGAGTCGTATGGATTCGTCGCCTCCGATGATGTGCTGCGCGCGATCAGCCTGATGATTCAGAATACATTGAAAGAAGGCGGTACCGCTGAGGACTTCCTCGGTCATATCAGCCCAACGGATTTTGTGATTGTTGTGCCCCCCTCTCATCTTCCTTCCTTTCAGGAGCGCATTCGTTCCCGTCTCGAACAATCGCTGGATTACTTTTACCCCATGAAGGACCGCGAGCAAGCCGCTCAAAGGGTGGATCGACTCGCCGTTCAGATCTCCGAGATTCCTTCCGTTTATGGACGCTTTTCGAGCGTTGAGCAATTAAAGAAGGACCTCCTGAATAAGCATTAATGCCGATTACGATCGTAATACCCACATATAACGAAGCGGAGAACCTGCCGGATCTGGTCTCCGCTTTATTATCGCTGCCTCTTGATCTTTCCGTCCTCGTGGTTGATGACGATAGCCCTGACGGTACGGGACAGATTGCGGATCAACTGTCCGCACGACATCCCCAAAACGTCTTTGTGCTGCATCGCATTGGGAAAAAGGGACTTCGCTCTGCGTACATGGAGGGGTTTCGAAAAGCATTTGAGATTGGAGCAGATGCCGTCGTTCAAATGGATGCGGATTTTTCTCATGATCCTGCGGTCCTCACCGAGATGGCAAGTCACATCGCCTCATGCGACGTAGTGATCGGGTCC
>JAICRQ010000566.1 GCA_025966435.1 Anaerolineales bacterium
GGTCGCGAGGAGATGAATGAAGAGAACTCCAAAGTCCCGGGGAAAGTTCGCAATCAAACTTCCCATGAGCACGGAATCTGTATCCTCGATATGAATAAAACGATCCAGGCTGGGAGGCTCGGTGATATGGCGCATCTTTTCCGTGCCTACATACATGATCGTTTGCAGACCCGCCGCGTGGGCGAGATCGAGAAGATCGGTGCCCTGGGCGTAATCGCGTTCGGGCTCGTACTCATTCCAGTACACGCCATGCTTCGAAGGGCATACGCCTCCCAGCATAGAGGAATGTGCAGTTAATGTGATACTGGGGAAGACGGTTTGGGCTCCCACAGCAGCCGCTCCGCTTTGCAGGAGTGTGACCAGGTTCGGCATCGGCGCCGGCACGATCGCGTCCGGGCGGAGTCCGTCGATCGAGATGATGATGACACGGCGCGCCGAGGGCGTGAAGGTGAGCGTAGGGGCAGTCGAAGGTGTCGGCGAAGCTGTCGGGGTTGCGGTGTTCGTTGGTGAAGCAGTCGCAGTTAGGGTTGGAAGCGGTGTTACGGTGGGGACCTGTGTTGCTGTGATTGTGGAGGTCGGCACAAGGAAAGATAGACCGGGCGCGTTAGGTATCTGGCACGCAAGCAGAAGGAGGAACGAAAATAGAAGAATTGTTCTGTGGGTGCGATGATGTTTCATGAAATATATTCTCGATAATGGAACGATCTATCACTGACACTGCATGGATTGCCTCAGAATAGGCTGTCCGAACGCTTCATAGATAGGTACGCCGTCCCACTCCGCGGGGATGGGCAGCCCAAGCGCGAATGCCGCGGTTGCAGCCGTATCCATCGTGTGGACCGGGCTTGTCAATGCTTTGGGCTGAATGCCCGCTCCCGATGCAATCCATGGAATGGTCATATCTTCCGGCAGGCTGGAGCCATGCGTCGTGGAATGCCCACCATGGTCCGCTGTGATAATCAGAAGCGTTTCGCTCCGCAGGTTCCTCGCGTCCAATGCTGTCAGAAGCAGCCCCAGCGCCTCATCCGCGCGGCGAATCACACTCAACTGCTCCGGGGAAAGCCAGCCGTAGACGTGCCCCATCCCATCGGTGAGAGCCAGGTGAATAAAGAGAATCCCGAAATCCTGTGGGAACTCCGCGATCAATCGCTCCATCAGCACGAGGTCACGATCGTTGACAAAGACGAATTGATCCAGGCTGGAGGGTTCTGTAACCTGTCTCAATTTTTCCTTGCCCGCATACATGTACGTCCGCAAGCCAGCTGCGTGGGCAATGTCGAACAGATCGGTGCCAATCGCATACCCCAGGTCTGGGATGTAATCGTTCCAGTTTACGCCATGCTTTGCGGGACATACCCCCACCAGCATGGAGGAGTGAGAGACCAGTGTCACACTGGGTAGCACCGTTTGCGCTCCAAGCGAGAATGCACTGCTTTGCATAAGCGCCATGAAATTCGGCATAGGTGCCATCGAAATAGCATCGGGCCGTAAACCATCGATCGAAATAATCACCACACGCCGTGCCGGCGGGGCAAAGGTTGGCGTCGGTGTGGGAGTAGGTGTTTCCGTCGGTGTTGGGGTGTATGTTGGGGTTGCGGTGGGAGTCAGGGTAGGGGTGACAGAAGGCGTGAGGCTCGGCGTGGGAGTTGGAGTGGGCCCGAAAAAGGGTACGCTGCTGGGAATCTGGCAAGCCAGCAGGGTCAACATCAAAAGAATAAAGAAGAACGTCTTACGATGAGATGTTTTCATGCTTACGGACACCCGCTCACCTGATAAATTTTTGTCTTTGGCATGGAGAGCAGGATTTTATATCGGTCTGGCTGTTCTGAAAGCAAACCGTTGTTAAAGACCGCGCCCGTTTCACCTACAAAAATATAATCCACCCGGCTTTGGCAAAGCCGATCGAAAACTGCCTGCTGGCTGAAGTCCGACTGATACGGCAAACGGATAGTCGTGCGCCCGGTCAGAGGTGTGATCCAGGCACCTGCATCGCCGCCTGCTGCACCTTGAGGGGTGTTCGTGTCCAGCACGCGCAGCTCTGTGGAGGAGATCAGGATGCGTGCGTCGGACGGCAGATTTTTATCCACCCAATCGATCGCGACCAGGTCATCCCGCCCGACGATGTCGCAGCAACCTGCCGGATAAAGATTGTAATTGACGAAGGCATTGATCAGGAGCAACCCGACGGATAAAACGCTGATGTAGGGAACGAGCCAAGATTGTTTTATCGTCCATTTACCAGTCAGGTCTTGTAAACTTTTTTCCAACCCTGCCAGGCCTGCACCTCCCAGGAACGATAACGGCAGATACAGAATCATTTCGACGAAGGGCCGGTCCAGCAGCGTCAGAATTCCATAGCCCGGCACCCGGATCGGTATCAGCAGACCGCCAAGGAGTAACAGGATGACGAGAAGGGAGGCAAATGCCAGCCTTGGGTAACGCCATTGCGCAAAGATGGCCAGGAAGAGAACACCGGCTGTAACCAACAGACCTTTTTCCCAATAGGGATCAAATAAC
>JAICRQ010000561.1 GCA_025966435.1 Anaerolineales bacterium
ATGCCGACTCCGAACCTTTCAGGTCAGGGGATAAACCGTTTCTGTCAGATATATTGTATCGCCTGGCCCTGGCAATTGAGAACTGCCGCTTGTTCGAATCGCTCCACGCAGAGATCACGGAGCGGTTATCAGCGAAGCAGGCGCTCGAAATGAGCGAAGCGCGTTTCCGTTCGATTTTTGAATCGGTCACTGTGGGTGTGAAAGTATTAGATCTGGAAGGGAAGATCCTGCAAACGAATTATGCCTTCCAATCCATGGTGGGCTATACTGAAGATGAACTTGTCGGGAATCCATTTTATAAGTTTCTCCACCCGGAGGATGTCCGTCAGGCAACCAAGCTATTCCAGGATGCAAAGGTCAACGGTACGTCTTACTTCCGTTTTGAACATCGTACCATCCATCGAGATCAATCCATCGTCTGGGTGAAAACGGTCTTCACAGTGATCAAACGTGGAAATGAAGCGGACAAGCCAGCCCTTGTTGTGGGGATTGTCGAAAACATCACCGAGCAAAAGCGTCTCGAGATGGAGATGTCAGAGCTAAATGGTCGTTTGCAGAATAGCATGGAGCTGGAACGTTTGCGTCTGGCACAGGAACTCCATGATAATCCGATGCAGTCGCTTTACAGCGCGATCTACCGCATCGAAGAATTGCGCGGAACGGCGGAACCCAAACTCAAGGAGGCCCTGGGAGATGTAAAACAGCACATCCAAAACGTGCTCCAGGACCTGCGCGCCACTGCCAAGGAGCTCAGACCACCTACGATCTTCAACTTCGGTCTGGAAAATGCCATCCGTTCCCACGCCAACGACGTTTTGGAAAAACATCCCAATCTGAACCTCTACCTTTCCCTGGCCCATGACCGCCAGATCCTGCCGGAGAAGGTACGGCTGGCATTATTCCGTATTTTCCAGCAATCGATTGCCAATGTGATTCGACATTCCAAGGCAACAGAGGTGCATGTCCGCTTCTCCTTCGATGCAGAGGAAGCGCACCTTGAGATCACGGATAATGGAAAAGGTTTTGAAGTTCCGTCGAACTGGATTGATTTTGTGAGGCAGGGCCATTATGGATTGGCTGGCGCTGCCGAACGAGCCAATACCCTCGGCGGTGTGTTTAAGGTGCAGTCCAAGCCCGGGAATTCAACGACTATCCAGGTGACCATCCCGTGGAAAGATTCAATAGAATAACGTTCATTCCTTCTATGAAAGGGAAGAGTTAAGCCATGGCTGATATTCGTGTGTTGATTGTGGATGATCATCCAATCATTTGTAAGGGGATCCATGACCTGCTTGCCCCCGCTGTCGGCATTACGGTAGTGGGCGAGGCGCATACCGGTGCGCAGGCGTTGCAGAAGATCGAAGAGCTAAAGCCAGACGTTGTCCTTCTAGATATGAAGCTGCCCGATATGAGCGGCGTAGAGATCATCAAAAGGGCGTATAAGCTCGGCAGCAATGCCCGCATTCTCGGCTTGAGCGGGTACAACGACCGCGAGTTTATTTCACAATTGCTCACCTACGGCGCCTCCGGGTATCTCTTGAAAGACGAAATGCCCGAAGAGATCGTCGAAGCCGTCCGCGGTGTGGCGCATGGAGAAGTGGGGTGGGTAAGCCGAAAAGTGGCTGCCCTGCTGAGCCAGATCCTGCTGAAGGAACAGGAGGGCGGCACAGAGCTGACCTCCCGGGAGCTGGATGTGCTGAACCTGGTGGTGGAAGGGAAAACCAATAACCAGATCGGAATCGCTCTGGGCATCAGCGTTAAGACCGTCGAGAAACACCTTCATGCGATTTTCCGGAAGATGGGTGTGGTTTCACGGGTGGAGGCGGCTATCCAGGCAGTGCAGGAAAGTCTGGTGAAAAGGGACTTAAATGTAACTGGAGACAGATTCCCGCAGGATTAGGGTAATTCCCCATTGTCTGTCCTTCCAACAACGGGTAAGGTTAGCACTATCTTTCTTAAAGAAAGTGCTATTACTATGCATTTACACAGTGCAATGGAAACAAATTTTGAAGAGGATACTGGTAGAAAAACTCTGATGCAAGAAAAGCCCATACGAGTCCTGATTGTTGATGACCATTCCGGGGTCCGCAGAGGAATAAAAAATCTGCTTCAAGCGGCTAAGGATATGATTGTTGTCGGTGAGGGCGGGAATGGAGCAGAAGCAATCGAGCTTGCTACCACCAGGAATCCTGATATCCTGTTACTTGATATTGAGCTGCCAGATCAACGAGGAGACGCGGTCATGCGTCACATCCACAACATACAGCCCAATATGAAAGTGCTGGCTGTCAGCTCATATAGTGACCGGGATTACATCCTGGGCATGCTGGAAAACGGCGCCTCCGGTTATATCACGAAAGACGAAGCACCGATGATGCTGCTGGACGCGATCCGGAGCATCATAAATAAAGGGAAGAGCTGGTTTAGTCCGCGCGCGATCAAGAACAGTGGTCTGCCCTCCATTGAGGAGCAGACACTTACCAAGCGTGAGGTGGAGATCTTGCAGCAATTAATTCTTGATCGACCCTCGGATCAGATCGCAGCTTTTCTCAATATGAGCCGCGAACAGGTGGAGAAGTACTTAAC
>JAICRQ010000517.1 GCA_025966435.1 Anaerolineales bacterium
CAGGCATCCGCAATCAACGGAGTGGAAAGCTCGGAGAAGGCTTCCTGTAATTGCTGATTATTCATCTTAATGAGTAGATTGTGCTACGACTTCATGCCCGATCCGCAGGACTTCACGGGCAAGCAGATCGAAATCCTCCTGTCGGCTGCGGTGGTTTGCAATCGCGATGCGCAGGCAATAACGTCCCTGCAGCGTGGTGTAGGAGGGCGCGGCAACTCCCTGCTCGTGGAGCTGCATCAGGATCTCTTTGTTCAAGGCATTAAGCTGCTCTGTATCCAGCCCACCCGGATTGAAGCGAAAACAAACAATATCCATGCCGACCGGCGCCATCAGTTCCAGCGTTAGATCGTTTTCGACGAGACCTGCAAAGTAACGCGCCTGCTCCACGTTGCGGGCAATCATCCGACCAAAGCGGTCCAGCCCGTGCTCCTTGATGGACATCCACACTTTGAGGGCGCGAAACTGGCGCGACAACTGCAAGCCGTAATCATTGAACCAGAGATGCCCTGCCGCCAAACCGCGCGTCTCGTGCGCAAGATATTCCGGGGTGAGCGAGAACGCGTTTCGATGTGCTTGATCCGAGCGGACAATGGTGCAGCCTGCTTCGAAAGGGATATGCATCCATTTATGGAGATCGAGCGCAATGGAGTCGGCGCGCTCGATTCCCGCTAGCAGGGGCTTGATGTTCTCTGCTAACACCGCCACGGCACCGATGGCGCCGTCCACATGGAACCAGAGGTCTTCTTCCTTACAAATATCCGCCAGTGTATTGAGATCTTCAATCGCCCCTGTATTGACCGTTCCGGCGCTGCCAATGATGCAGATGGGTCGATAGCCCGCGGCACGGTCCGCGGCGATGGCTTGTTTCAGCGCCTCGACGTTGATCGTGTAATCCTCGTTTACGGGGATCTTTCGCAGGTGCTGGCTGCCGATGCCCAGCAGCTCCACAGCTTTTTGATTACAACTATGCACTTCCGTAGACGCGTATACCGTTAATTGCTGCGGGGCTGCCTGCATCCCCAACTCGCGGACGTTGAAGCCTGCCTTGGCGCTTCTGGCTACGGTGAGCCCAACAAAATTTGCCATCGAACCGCCGCTGACCAATAAGCCGCTGGCATCTTTCGGGAAGCCGATCATATCCTTCATCCAACTAACGACCTGCTCCTCCACCAAAATAGCAGCGTGGTTTCCACCGCCCAAGTTGGAATTCGTGATCGCAGCCATAAAATCTGCCAGCGCCCCGAGAACGGTCCCGTTGCCCATATACCAGCTCCAAAACCGGGGATGGGTGGTCCCCATAGGATATGGCAGGATCGTCTCCACAAATTCTTCGTACGCCGCGTCTGCACCGCCGGGTTCGCGTGGCGCCTGTTCCTTAAAACGGTCTGCTACTTCTCCCGGGATCGGCTGCCAAACAGGGCGCTCACGGACCGTTTCCAGATACGTGAGCGCATCATCTACCATGCGGTGAGCCAGGGCCCGCATGTCCTCCCAGTTTTCAGGGTCCAGTGTTTCGTAGGGTTGAGTATTTTCCATGGGTATCCTTTGCTATGGCTACAGTCAAATTATTCCTATAAGACGTTTTGTGCCAGGCAAGGTTTACCACAGGATGGGACAAATCCCATAGAGCCAATCCTGTACAATTTTTAGTTAGGACTGGATGCATACTCTACAACGTGATCGAGGCCATCACAAAGCTAGATTCAAGATCAATCCCTTGTCTTCCGAGATTTGCTTCACTTGTTCGATGATATCCTCTGGTGGGAAGGACAGCGTTTCTCTGGATGACCAGGTAATGTATTGTCCTGCCGGCATCTGTTCGAGAGCCGCTGTGAGCGCATCCACACCACGCAGAGCAGTATCTGCCGCTTTGATTTCCTCCAGAGTTTTTTCGCGGTTTGTGCCAACCAGCAGCGAGAAATTCCACTGGTCCCCATCCTGCCAGCTATAGAGCTCATAGCCCTTCATAGACTCCGGAAATGGAGTAGGAGGCGGCGCAGATGCAGCTCCACAACTAGAAAGCAGGAAACTCACCAGAATAGTAAAGACGAGATAGTTGACAGCTTTCATCCTTTACACTCCTTATGCAAATCACAAAGGGGAATTTTTGGTTTAGACCCACTACACAGTTGAAAAGTTCCCGGTCGCCCTGGCTCTTTTGAAAAACAAATCTCCAGAGGGGGAAAACCAGGAACAGATTCGTGCGTGATTGCTTCTGGAGGAATTCGTTTAGCCTCTTCTTATTTCGCTCTCATGCGGTTATTGCGCGGGTTATGCTCCACCTCTGCCAGCCCCAGCTCTTCCATCAGGGGCGGGATATACATCGCAAAGCGCCCCCTGAATCCTTTCTTCAGCCCGTACCAGCCGCCGTTGGGATTCTCTGGCGAGCGCGCCCAGTGTTCGACTGTCCCTTCAGTGGTTTGCTGTTTCTCGTCCTTGCTGCCTAATTCCATCCAGTCCCCATGCTTTTTCAGCATCTCATGCAGATCTGCCAGTGCGCGATAATCGTAATGCAAAACGGTCGAGCCGACTGCGCAGACGAGAATCTCTTTTCCATCTTTGGTATCTGCGTACATTTCATAGTCCGAGGTGCCGGGAGGGGTTTTCAACTTCCAGGGGTTGTCTTTGGTTCTTTTTTCCATATTTGTTCTCCTTATAGTGACTGCTTGAACCGCAGAGACGCGAAGTCCCTGAAGTTTCAAAAATTCTCTTAGTTTCTGTGTCTCTGCAGTGTAATTCTTGTATTCACCCGCGCTAAATTATTTCTTGGAAGTCTGAATCGCTTCTGCTTCCTTCTTCAAGTCTGCGGCATAGCGTTCGAATACTTCATCAAACGATGGAATCGAGCCGGCAAACAAGGGGAACAGCGGACCACCGATCTTTTCCGTCATGGAAAAGCGTGTGCCGCCGCTGACTTCCTCCAGCGTGTATACCCGCGTTCCCATGGCGTCGCCCCAGACCAGGC
>JAICRQ010000505.1 GCA_025966435.1 Anaerolineales bacterium
CAGGGCGGCGAGCGTTCCATATACATAGCCGAGATAAGTCACATCGGTCACGCGCTTAAATTCCTCGGCGGTCATCTCTTTGATCGGCGAAAATACGGATGCCATCGCGTTGTTGATCCAAATATCGATAGGACCAAGCTGATTCTCAATCTCCTCAGCAGCCTTCTCAACCTCTTCCGCGTTAGCCACATCCACAGACAGCGCCAGGGCTTTCCTCCCTACTCGTTCGACATCCTTCCTGGCTCCTTCCAATCCGTCTGTGCCCCGCGCAAGCAGGCCCAGATGCGCGCCACGCTGCGCGAAGAGGCGGGCTGTGGCGCGTCCCACACCAGCGGAGGCGCCGGTGATGACAACGACTTTATCTTGTAAATCTGCACTCATATCATTATTATTCATTGGTTTATAACTCCGATATGGCGGCAGTTGCACTGCCGCCCGCCAGCAGTGCAACTGCTGGCGAAACACAAGTGGACGGCGGCTTGAACAATCTATCCTTCCAGCCATCCGCCGCGGAACCCGGCTTTGCGCAGTCCCTGCACAACGGGCGGGCAGCGTTTCATCAGATTCCATAGGAACCCCGTCCGGTAATTCTCGATCATCAGGACGATGGGTCCCTGGTTGATCCCGAAGTGATACGGAGAGATCCAGCCATACTCCCTATCGGATTCATGCGGGTACGTGCGGTTAAAAGTAGCTTTGTACCCGTAAACATCTTCCTTTAACTTAAGCGCTTCAAACTTTTCGATCGAGGGAAGTACGATCTCGGGAGCGAAAGGCAGTGAAGCAACGACAGCCCAGGGCGCCAGGGAACCGTCGTCGGGACCATAGGGGACGCCGCGGGCGATATAGTCATAGAAAATCCGCTCGATGCCGTCGATCTTCATGGTGGCAGGACCGGGCCCATCACTGGCTGTGATCCCCCAGTTGAATTCATCGTATCCGTCAAACTCATTCTGGTTGCGGATCGCATACTGTTGTTGGATTAACGTGGCGCGCCGGCTGTTCTCGAAGTAATCCAAGCCTCGCTCGGAGGTGTAATCGTCCTGAATGTCCCGGAAGTCTATAAACATATGAGGGTACTGGTGAACAAAGAGCGGTCCTGCATAGATCAGCTCATAGCCAAATATTTTTTTCCAGACGTATTCCCGAACCGCCGCCGCGTATCCCTCTGCCTGAATCGGATGGGTGGATGAACCAAGGGCAAGAATATAGAGCAGCAGCGATTCATCGTAACCCTGCCAGCGATACTCCAGAAACCCGGATTCCGGTTTCCATCCATGGCTGAGGGTTGCCCCATTTGCCCTTGCCCAATCCCAATCCACCCGCTTGTAAAGCTCATCCGCCAGGCGGCGTACTTCCTCCTCTTCGGGGGTCTCGCCATCGAAATAAGCAGCTGCCGCCATCATGCCCGCGAGCAAATACGCCGTATCAATCGTGGATAACTCACACTTGAAAGTGCGCTGGCCCGTTTTCATATCCAGATAGTGGTAGTAAATACCTTTGTAGCCGGTACTGCCCGGTTCCTTCGCCTGCAGGCTGCCGTGGAAGAACCGGAGTGTGGTTAAGGTTCGCTTCAGTGCTTCCTCGCGTTCCATAAAACCGCGTTCGACGCCTACCAAGTAGGCTGCGAGACCCAAACCTGTGGCGGCGATGCTGGAGGGCCAGTCCGCCCGGGTCTTATCGGCAACCAGGCCGGTTTCCGGGTTCATTTCGTTAATGAAGTACCCGAACGAGTCACGTTGAAGCTCATCCAATATGGATGACTGACGTTCGGATTCCGATGCGGTTCGTTTTTTATCGGCAGTCTGATTCATTTTGTCTTCTCGCCACTCACGTCGGATAGGACTTCTTCCATCCCCAGCTCAAGCGTGATCGCTGCCACGCTCTGGGGAGGAAGGCTCAGCTTGAGATGTACATTGCCTTGCTCGTATTTCCATTCCAATGGCTCTTTGACCAGCTCGGAAGACGCTTTGAGCATTTCGACTTCGTAGGCGCTCAAATAGTCGGGTTTTCCCAGCTCCTCCCATTTCTTTCTGGGGTTAGCATGATCCTCGTCGATGCGCTCCACGAATACCGCCAGTGGCTCGGGGGTGTTGGAGAGGGTTAGCTTCACCACCTCGGTATGGATCGAGTGCCTGGGCATCGCCTGGTTGACGAGCAGAAAGTTAAACGCATACTCTTTTCGCACTCCCCATACCTCAACTGTGTCATGCTTCCCTTCCACCGGGAAAAGCTGATCTCCTAAATGGTGGAGCAGTTGGAAAGCCCGGTACACCGGCTTGGCAATCCCATAAATGTTCAACAGTCCAAAGCCGCCGTGGAACGGCACAGATGGGAAGTAATTCTCCTCGAAGATATCGGAAAAGGTCCAGAAGCTGTATCCATCCACCAGGCCGTGTACGCTCATGATGATCCGGGTGGCGTAGGCGGCGGCGGATGGCAGGTCGTGCATATCATGGCGCGGGTTGGAGGAGACGTTCCATTCCGTATAGTAAAGCGGCTTATCCCGCGCCCGCTCCCTGGATTCCTGCGCCCGCTGCCGCATCACATCTTTCGGGGCGTTGGCGAGCTGGGTCTCCGTGTCCGCGCCGATCTCGCCGAACGCGTCGGTGGGGTAGTAGTGCGTGGTGACGAAGTCCGCGGGCAGGCGGTTCGCTTCACAAAACGACAGCCATTCCTCGATCCAGGCATTCTGGGCAGTTGCGGGTCCCCCCACACGCAGCGACGCATCCACGCGTTTGATCGCTTCCGCAGTATGGCGGTACAGTTTGAAGTAGTCTTTTTGTGTGCCCGTCCAGAAATGATGCAGGTTCGGCTCATTCCAGGCCTCGAAATACCACTGGCTTACTTCAGAAATTCCGTACTGTTTCACCCAATGCTTAGCCAGCTTAAGGATCAACATTTCCCATTGCCGGTAATCTTTGGGCGGGGTCACATTGCCCTGATAGCGGAATACGGTCTTGCTCCCGGAAGCCAGAGTTTCGGGCATGAAACTAAGCTCTATAAAGGGCTTCATGCCGGTGGAAAGCAGGAAGTCGAAGATCTGGTCG
>JAICRQ010000160.1 GCA_025966435.1 Anaerolineales bacterium
AAACAATTCCTTTGTTCGATACTGCTAATGAGAAACGATTGTAACTTTGCATTAATGAAAACCCACCATGACAAATGTCATTGAGTCAGAGCGAAGAAAGTAATCAATTCCTCGGAAGATACTTAAATAAAAACGGCCTTCCATGGTTGGGGCCGGTTTCGCTATTGGCTCGCCAAGATCCCCGTAGCGCTTTCGCGCCACAAGCGACCAGATAAGGAACTCTTGGGTTATCGCCGCCTTGCTTAATTGTTGAGATTAAGTCTTAAGTTGTTTCCCTGCATATCTTAACATAAAGGGGTAGTAATTCGGTCGCAAAAACGGTCACAGCCAGTCGCAATTTGTTACACGGATTCGCGCCTCTAAAACGTAATTAAGGCTGTTTTTACTACTGTGCTTAAAGGCTTCAACATGAAAATGAAACAAATGATCGTTCATAAAACAAGTTAGCGTAAATAAAGGGCTTTATAATCAGCACGAAGACAGTCTCGCCTATTAAGGCACTTTAGAACTTATCAGGAACATTTATGCAAAATAAGCTCCAGCCCGAGGTCTCTAAACTATTGGAGGAAGCGGAGACATTTTCCCAGCAAGGCAAGCGTCAGAAAGCGTACCAATCCAGCTTGAAGGCTACGACCATCGCGCCGGGTGAATCGCTCGCCTGGTATTTGCGTTCCCAGCACGCGCCTTCGCGCGAAGAACAGCTCATGTGCCTGAGCCGCGCCTATTCCCTGGACCCGAACCATACTGAGACAAAAAAGGACCTGCATGCCGCCGTTCATGCCCTGGTGAAACAGGAGCCATTCCTGGCGTATGTCTATGAAACGGAGCTGTTCTATCAGGTACGGAGTGGACGCGACCTGCTCATCAACGTTCCCAAGGACAGAACGTTTGAAGTTCCCTATCTTAAAAAGAAACCGGGGCTCGCACAGCCCGCCTTCCGCTGGTTGACGTTTGCATTGGTGGCATTGTTCCTCGGCGGCGTGGGAGCCGTACTTTTCGCGCCGGTCGCCGCGTTTCAAGCCTTGCGCCTCCAGGCATCCGCACCGACAGACGGAGAACGGACACGCTTACTCATCGTATTCATTCTCGCAGTGATCATATGGCTGGTGGCGATTCCCATTAGCTGGCTGCTTCTTATCCGTTTTTACCCGGCGTAACCTCGATGCTGGTACGCGCCCTCTACCTCTGTGCCCTTTGGTCTGCCATCAGCCTGCTGACCACGCTGGTGATGGGCTCACGCCTGCGTCGCAGCGATTTGGCTCTATCGTTTCTTTGGCTTACCGGTGTGATTCTGGTGGGCAACTTCATTGCCATCTTCACCTTTGGCAGATTGCTTGAAATCTTCGGCTTATCCCTGCTCGCCTTTTTCTTCGGACTGTACTGGATCATTCGTCTGCGGGACTGGAATGCTCCTGCACAGGTCACCTGGAGCATGACCTTGATGACGACCGGGCTGTTCGTGGTCTATACGTTCCTACTGACGGCCTTCTCCCCGCTTAACCCCCTGTCTTTTGTCTTTGCCCTGATGTTCTTTTTCCTGGAGGCGATCACTCTGACGCTGGCCCTGGCACATATGCATGAGAGCCTGGATGTAGTTTGCCGCGTCCGCTGGCACCGCCTTCTAGAAAAGCTCGACTCGGTCCCCGGCTACCTGCCGATGGTGTCCCTGCAAGTCCCTGCCTACAATGAACCGGTAGAGGTGGTGGAAAAGACGCTTAAATCCCTGGCAGAGCTGAATTATCCCAACTTCGAAGTGCTGGTGGTGGATAACAACACACCGCTACAGGCGACCTGGCGTCCGCTCGAGGAGATTTGCCGGAAGCTGGGCCCGAACTTCCACTGCCTGCACCTTGACCAGTGGCCGGGTTACAAATCCGGCGCGCTGAACTTTGCTGTCACACAGACCGACCCGCGCGCCGAGATCCTGGGGATCATCGACGCCGATTACGAGGTAGATCCGAACTTCCTGAACGAGCTGGTGCCTGCCTTCGTCGATCCGCAGGTGGCCTTTGTCCAAACACCGCAGGACTACAACGACTCGACGGGAGATGTGTTTTCCGAGTCTATGTATCGCGGCTATAAGTATTTCTTCGAAGTCTCGATGCCTTCTCGCAACGAACGCAATGCTATTATCTTTGCTGGGACCATGGGCTTGATCCGTAAGTCGGTGCTGGAGGAGATCGGTGGCTGGGATGAGTGGTGCATCACCGAAGATGCCGAAGCCAGCCTGCGGATTTTAAAGAAGGGATACCAATCTCTCTATGTCAACCGCTCCTTTGGCAGCGGTATGATGCCGATCAATTTCGAAGGCTTGAAGAAGCAGCGCTTCCGCTGGTGCTTTGGCGGGATTCAGATTCTGAAGAAGCATTGGGAGGCGCTCATGCCCTGGGCGCACCTCGTGGATCCGGGCAACAAGCTGACGATCGCCCAGCGCTACTATTACCTGGTGGGCGGCTTGGGGTGGTTCTCAGATGTATTCAATCTTTTGTTTGCGTTCTTCCTCGTGATGGGCGCAGTGTTCAATATGTTTTCCAGCCCCATCAAAATTCGCCCATTGACAGATACCGTGCTCATCATTCCCGCCGTGTTTCTGTTCCTGCATATCCTGCGTTTTATCTGGGTCTTGCGCAACCGGCTGCGAGTGTCCATTAAGATGGCCGTGGCGACGATGTATAACTTCTTTAGTCTCGGCTGGGTTGTGACCCTGGCTTGCATTCAGGGACTCGTCCAGCGCGAGGGAGTCTTCCTGCGCACACCCAAGGGGACCTCTGCTTCAAAAGCCTGGCACGCCATACAGGTTACACAGTGGGAGACGGCGATCGGGATCGTCTGTATCCTCGCCGGTCTATTCGCCTTCGGCTCCGACAGGAACTGGCGCACATTTAGTTTGTGTATTCTCCTCATTTGGCAGGGCAGTCTCTACCTGGCTGCCCCCCTCTATAGCCTCTTGAGTCTCAAACGCGAAGCAGCACTCGGGGGAACCGCACCGGTCCAGGTCACAGACCAGGGTAAACCGGTGCTGGAACAGCTTGCCGCGCGCTGGGTGGTCGCGTTTTCGATGGTGCTGATCGGCGCCTTCAGCCTGATTCGTTTTCTCCCTGCGCCTACCGGATTGCCCGATTATGTCCGCTTCCTGCCTGAGGACATTGCGTCTGCTGTGGATTTCTCTCCCGAGCAGTCCGCAGGGCGGGAACCCGGAGCGACTGCCAACCCCGTGCTAACGACTGGGCCGGGAACGCCTGAGGTACCTACGCCTACGTTAGGAGCGACGGGCGCCACAGCCACTGTCACAACGTCAAGCGCCAATTGCCGCGCCCGACCCAGGGGTGGTGCCGAAAGGATCACATTCCTTTACAAAGATCAGCAAGTGGAAATCGTCGGCAGAAATGATGATCCGGGCAATCCGTGGTGGTTTATCAAAATCCCCGACTCGACCGGTCGTTGCTGGCTGTGGGGCATGACTGCATCCATGAACGGAAGCATCGAAGACATTCCCGTCACATCTGAAAGAGGCACTCCGGGGGAGAGCCAGTGATTTAAAGCGTCCAAGAGTAGCTTTTCCTGAGCCAGGCTGATGGAAAGCGCGAACTAGATTCCAACGTTAGATAAGAAAAGCAAACGACGCCTCGATTTTCGAGACGTCGTTATTTTTAGAGTTTGAATACGTTCCTAGGAGCCTCTGAATATTTCTGCTCCAAGCGAGTCACAGAACCAATATGACCTGCCAATGATCAAAAAGTCTGAGACATCGGCTTGGTCATCCTGATATTCGACCGTGCCTTCCCATACGATTGTTCCGATCTCTTCGCCACAGGACGTGCCGGACACCGGGTTCTTGAACTTGCTCATCGGATAGTAGGTGGCGCTGCCAGCACAGTTTCGCCAGTTCTCGTCGCATGCCCATTTTTCATGGACGATCCCATTTGGGGATACTTTATAGTACCCATAACCTGGCCAGTCCGCATGGACTTTCTTCCAGCGGTCTCGGTCCTGTTTGGCTTGAACGTTGCTCACAGACAGCCCTGAGAAAAACAACGTTGCTATCAGAGTCATGTTGAATAACAGCAGAAGCTTTTTCATTTTGTTTTCCTTATCTCCCTCATATTTATCAGGACGCAAATACCGAAATTCGACTTTTATGGGTGGCGGGACATTGGTCCCGCCACCCGGCTACATTGAAGGATGATTATGTTCGTTGCTCTTATTCCGAGCAATGTCCTGGTCCGATCAACCCATTGTTGTACTTGTCGAGCGTGGAAGCAAGAGACAGCGCTGTCTTCTGTTCCGCCTTCGATAGGGTAGTGTCATTGACTCCCTGCGCATTGAAGAGCGCTTCGGCAGCCGCAATTGCATCTGTCACTGACTGCGGAGCTGAAGCACCGTTTAAGATGTTCAGTTTGGCAGCCATATATTGATGCGCAAGGTTGTAGAATGCATTCCCTGCTGGTGGTGTCCAGAATACCTGGTACCAGGTCTTTCCAGATTTAAAGAAGATCGTATCTTCTTCCAGTGGACCCAGGTTCTTCCAGGCATCGTCATATGGAGCTGGACCCTGATCGGAGTGAGTCTTCCAGTAGCCCTGGGTGAGGGTGCAGCCTTGCGCGCAGGCGACATTGGCATTTACCGTCCAGTCATCGCTGCCGGTCGTGCCGCTATCGTTTGTGACGAAGGAAGCAGTATTGGTGTGGGTATTGTCGCCGCATTCCAGTTGGACATCGGCATCGGGATGTGCACCAAAGTCCAGGCTGTAGCTGAATGTCTTTGGCGCATCGAATGCACAGACGGTACCGAGGACCCCAACGTTCGTGTCACTGACATCAACACAATCATCCACCTGACTCATAGTGGCATTTGAGAAGTCCACGTTTGCAGCGCCACTAAAGCCAGCGGTGCCGCTTGGTGTATTCTGAATGGTCGCGGTTGCGGTGTTGGTGCGATTTGCGCCATCGGGAAGATTCGCACTGTAGGTGCAGTTCAGTGTATCGCCGGCTTCCAGAGTATGAGGGAAGCTGACGCCGCAGTCTACTGTTGCGTTGATGCCGCCCGATACCACATCGGAAACACTGTTGAGGGTGGCATCGATCGGAGTCGAATTGTCAACCGAAATGTTTCCGCTTACGACATGGTTGCTGTCTGTGGAGGTAGCACTGACTTGAACCTGATAGTTCACCGTATGCAGTTGCCCTTCTGATAGGAGCAGGGTATCTGCATCTGCCGACTTGTCGATCATCCAGGTCCAAGTACGGGTGAGGGAGGTATTGGCATTCTTGGTCACGGTCAGTGCGTGACAGGTGACTGTGACCGACTCAGTATCTTCCTGACCAGTCTCTACAATCGTTGCAGTGTTATTGGTGGTGCCTTCATTCTCATCGCAGGTAAACGTGATTGGGTACTCGAAGGTCTTATCCCCTGAAGCTGTGCCGAGATTCTCTCCCAGCGTGTCCATCACTGTGATCGTCTCGGAACCCACGGTGGTGGTCGGGTCGCCAAACGTATAGTTCGCGGAAGCGGTTGTACCATCAACGTTGCTATTGTTGCTTGTAATCGTAGCAGTGTTCGTGCCGTTGGTCTTGGATGCTAAGCTGGCGCTGTAGGTACAGACCGTGCTGCCTCCCGGCGAAAGGCTGTTCGTGGGACAGTTCACGGTCGCGTTCGTGCCGCCGACTGAGTCACTTACGCTGAAACCCACGGTGAATGGAGTCGGATTATTGACGGTGATCGTGCCGGATACAGCAAAGTCTGAGTCGGTAACCGTCTGATCCACAACGACATCATAGTTCGAGGTGAAGCTGTCACCGGTGAAGCCTTCATGCGAGTCATCGTCTACACTTTTGTCGATCGTCCAAGTGTAGGTGCGGGTGTAGGTAGCGTTTGCGATCTTGCTGGCAGTTAGCTCGTAGTCATAGCAAAACTCGATGTGACTGAGTCCGAATGGTTCTCCATTGCTAGGATTGATCGGTGACGCCAACCCACCGTCGCCGAAGGACTCGGCAGGCGGATCGTATACGTAGCTATTGGCATTAGGTCCGCCCTTCGCGAGAACCGCATCCATGCCCAGGGTAGAACTCCAGTCAAAATAGGTGCCATCGGTCGTTACGGTGACCGTGTTAACACCGTCAATATTGTAAGTTCCGCCGTTTGGTGGATCTACCTTAAACCCAAAGGCATAGCCTAAACTTGTACAGGATGGATTGCCCGCAACGAAGACGGGCTCAACACCGTTATCGCTGATCGGTTCACCATCTGCAGATGCGGCACTTACTCCAGCTGCGAAAGCCAGCATAATTGTCAGCAATACTGCTGAACTTAATCTTGCAAATTTTCGATTCATCATTTTGTCTCCTCTTGATGAGATGAATTTTATTTTTGATCCATGGATGACGATATGAAACTCTTGCGGATAATAAGTAAAGTGGATTGGCGACGGTTTGCACGTAGAAGTTGCCAGTGTTGATCCTTGAGACATTGAGCACTTTACCTAGCAAGTCCGCGGTTACCTCCTTTCTTCTCTTCTATAAGGTGATTGCTCAAGACAAACAAAAATAGAACTGATTCACGGAATCAGTTCTATAGAAGATTCAAAAATATCCATAAAGTGGCAGAACCGCAACCAGAAGCAGGTAATACAAAACAGCCTAAAAGCCGATATGTGCTCTCCGGAAATCGGTAAAACCCGCTGCACCCCACAGATAGCGATTTAATTCTGTCCTCCTCAGATTAAGAAAAAAGGAAAATGCCTAAAGGATCCGATAATTCTGAGGCTGGACGTTAAGAAAAGCAAACTGCACAGATATACTGTGCAGGACGGTTTCGCTATTGGCTCGTCAGGTTCCCCGTGGCGCAGATGCGCCACAAGCGACCAAATAAGGATTTCCTAGGTTATCGCCGCCCAAAATTGAATGTAAACTTGTTTTTATGTGATGAACACAATATTATCATAAAGCGGGTCATAATAGGGTCATAAATTCCTTAAGCCAGTCGCAATTGGTCACAAAACCAAACTACAACCTACCCTCGAAACGAATACCCACCATGCCAGGTTTGCAGGAACTCAGGACGGCCTGGGTCAGCTTCAAGCTTCCTGCGCAAGCGGTACACTACGTTTTTGAGAAGAACCTGGTCGCCGTTACCGTATCCACCCCAGATCGCCTGAATGATATCCTCTGCACTGAATGTATGGCCAGGGCGGCTCATAAGCAGATGTAGGAGGCGAAATTCAAGATTGGTCAACTTGATTTCCGACCCATTCGGGTTGATGAGGCAGCGGCGGGCAGGGTCCAGCCTGTGCTTCCCTGCCTTTACCTGGGTTAATTCCGCGGTCGGCACGGTCCAGCTACGTCGCATCCAGACCATGATCTTTGCCAGAAAGATAGCCGGACTGATCGGCTTGATCACCACTTCGTCCACACCCGCCGCGTAGGCTTCGAGAATCTCTGTTTCATGATAAGCGGGCAGAAAAAGAAGAATCGGAGCCACACTGACGGCTCGAAATCTCTTATAAAGCTCCATGCGAGCATCGTGCTGGACGTCGACATCGATCACCACGAGATCCGGGTTCTCAGTCGTCCAGCGATCGACCGCCTTGTCCAAAAAAGGTTCAAGGATAACAGTAA
>JAICRQ010000226.1 GCA_025966435.1 Anaerolineales bacterium
ACCGCCCCCAACGCCCGCAGTGCAACTGCGGGCGAACACTCTACATCGCCAACCTCAATACAGTCTGCAGCAAAACATTGGCACCATTGAGACAATCTTCCCATTTCGTGAACTCTCTCGGAGAGTGACTCGCTCCATCTTTGGATGGGACGAAGATCATGCCCACCGGACACAAGCCATCGAAGGATTGTCCATCGTGCCCCGCGCCCGAGGTAAGGGAGATATGCGTTAATCCCAGGTCATCACACGAACTTGCAAATACGCTCTGCACGTGGGAATCCATCAGGGACGGTGAGTGTTTGCCGAGTGACTCAACATTCAATTCCAAACCGAAACGTTTGGCTGCTTCTCGTGCATGTCCCAACAGCAGGGAATCCATTCGTTTGGATTTATCCTCATCGGAAGAACGAAACTCAAGTGATACATCCACCTGCGCGGGGACAATGTTAAAGGCGCCCGGCGAGAAGTTCATATTCCCAACGTTAACCACGCAATCCCGAAAATCGTTAATCACAGTGTCACGTGCTGCGAGGGCGAACTCACTTGCCCCGAGCGACGCGTCCAACCGGTCGACCATCGTGGTGGTCCCGGCATGATCCGCGCGCCCGATGAATGAAAGTCGATAGGACCAGATGCCAACAATAGCAGAGACAATACCAACGTCCACGTTCGCACTTTCGAGGCGCTTGCCCTGCTCAATGTGCAATTCAAGATAGCCTGCCACTGACTCCTGCGGTCGTGCTGCGCTGAGCATCCCCTCCTCAGACAATCCGGCACGCGCCATTCCTGCTACAAGATTTTCCCGCCCTCCGCGTGGATTCTGCAAATGGTCAGGAGGGAGGTGACCTGCCAGCGCCGCGCTTCCCAGCAAACCGACCAAGGTCCCTTCTTCATCCGTGAAATCGATTGCCTCCAAGTTAACTTCGAGGTCGATCTTCGCGTCTTTCACAGTTCGCAAAACTTCAAAGGCTGCCATCACACCCAGAGCCCCATCGAAACGACCGCCGTTCGGAACGGAGTCGAGATGGGAGCCAAGAAGAAGTGTGGGCACATTATCTTTCCCACAGGAGAGAAAGGCAGAGTGGTTTCCCGCCCCATCGGTGCGAAATTCCAAGCCCGATTTCTCAATCTGTTCCTGGAACCATTGACGCGCAGCAAGATGGTTTTCACTAAACGTGGGGCGGTTCACACCACCGTCACTTGTCGCGCCGAACCGGGCTAGTTCGTTGAACGCAGCCAGCATCCGTTCTGAATTGACCCGTAAATCATGCCAAGTATTAATCGCTGTATCCATTATTTTCAAACAGGAAAGAGATAATGCGCGGCGGTTTGCCTTGATCCTGTCCGTGCCAGTGTTCCTTGAGCTGGATGAGCTTCCATTCCTTATCGAACGCAGCGCTTACAAACTCCGAAATATGGTGCACAAATGCCGGGATTTCGGTAACACTCTCTCCTTTGTCGAACCTTGCCTTCTTCCCTTCATACTGCCGGAACGGATGGAGTTCATTTACCAGAAACTTTCCCTGCATTTCCAATACTCGCAAGGCTTCTGAGAAGATAAAAGAAAGATCTTCGATATGCTCCAAAACAAGATTGCAAACGACGAGATCATACGCCCGATCTTCACAGGGCCAGCGCTGCATCAGGTCCGCTGTGGAAAACCTTACATGATCTGTCTTTACCTTTTGCCTCGCTTTCTGGATCATCCCCTCCGAAAAATCCAGCGCGTGGACGCGCGTGCCAATCTGCGCCAGAAAGACCGTGTTCTTCCCCGTGCCGCAGCCAATCTCCAGGATCGACTTAAAACGCAATTTTGTAAGCTCTTCGCGCAGGATCTGTTCATCGAGATCGCGCGTCAAATTCCTATCCGTGTCATAGGTTTGCGACCATTCATCATATGCCTTTTGAATGCTTATCGTCATATTTCCAACCTTCAAGGGAATGAGTGGAATTATATCCACATTCCAAACGAATCACACAACAGTATTACTTCGCTTACCCGCAGGGTTGCTTCGCTTATCCACGGGATCGCTTCGCTTATCCACAGGATCGCTTCGCTTATAATCATAAGATGTTGACACGCTTTCATGTCGAAATAATGCACCTGGTTCTGGATGATCTGTTCAGCCAGCGTGCGCTGAAAAAAGTCATCGCCGCAAATCTGGGGCAGGATCGATTACGCGGACAGATCGGTCATCATGAGTATCACTTCGATCATAATGCCTTCCACAAGTCCTACGCCTATATCGAAGAGCAGCGCGCGTTGACTATTTCCTCATTAATATCAAATGACGTTCATGCGGCATGGTCGGCTTTTGGAAGATTGATTCACACCGCGCAAGACTTTTACGCCCACAGCAACTACATCAACCTGTGGCTTGCCTGCCAGCCGCAAGGCGCGCTCCATCCATCAGATGTTGATCCTCTGTCCCCCGACTTGATCAACAGCCCAGAGTTACGTTCCGGAAAGGTTTATCTGCGCGAGCTCCTCACGTTTATCCCCCTATTAAGAACCTTCGGCATGGCTGTTTTGCCGCGCGATGCGCACGGCTGGATGAACCTCGATTCCCCTGAGCGCGGTCCCAACTTTCCGTATGCCTTTCAAGCCGCTCTCAAACGGACCCGAATCGAATTCGAGAAAACGACAAACGATTTGCCAGAGCATCTGTTAACGCGATTTACAGGTCAATAACGAAATTCACTAAACGTTTTACATTTGGGAGCTTATGAAAAAATTAAGAATATGTCTCGCTGGCGCAACGGGATGGGCAGGGTCAGAACTGTCCCGAGGAATTTACCAGACTGAGGACCTGGAACTGGTCAGTGCCATTTCGCGAAGCCATGCTGGTAAGCCCCTGGGCGAAGTGCTGGGTCTACAGGGACTGATTACACCCATTTTTGGCACAGTGGAAGAGGCGCTCGAAACCAGCCCGGAGGTATTTGTAGAATATACAAAACCTGATGCAGCCAAATCCCATGTATTGTCTGCGTTAAAGAGCGGCGCACATGTTGTTATAGGAACATCCGGTTTGAGCCCAGAGGATTATGAGGAAATTGATCGAGCCGCAAAATCCGTAAATCGAGGTGTCCTGGCAGTGGGAAATTTCGCACTGACGGTGGTTCTCCTTCAGAAATTTGCAGAGATGGCGGCGAAATATATCCCTCATTGGGAAATTATAGATTATGCACATGCGGACAAGAAAGACGTACCCAGTGGAACGGCGCGTGAACTGACGAATCGTCTTTCCAGGATACAGGAATCAAAACTAGAGGTGCCCCTGGATCAGATTGAGGGACCGAAAGAGAGCCGCGGTGCTCGATTGCAGGGAACACAGGTTCATTCCGTCCGCTTGCCGGGATATATGATTTCTATTGATGCGATTTTTGGGATGCCAGGCCAGAAGTTGATTTTACGCCACGAGTCAGGGTCCAGCGCGGAGCCTTATGTAGACGGAGCTCTCCTAGCCATTCGGGAAGTAGGTAACTTGGTTGGGCTCCATCGCGGTCTGGATAGTGTGATGAAATTCTGATATCTATCCTCATACATCACATTCTCTAATAGAGTGACCAACAAATTAGGTTTTATAACCTAATTCATTGGACATTTATCGCCCAGCGAGTCTCACACTCAAATAAAAACAAGTAAACAAGTCTATGACTTGTTTACTTGTTTCCATGTCTACCTGTCTACTTCCTACAACTTTTCCAACTCATCCACCATAGTACTCAACACATCGAACCCACCCTGCCAGAACTTCGCCGAGCGGATGTCTATGCCTGCCTCCGACAGGATCTTCTCCGGCGCTTCCGAGCCGCCTGCCGACAGAATCTTGAGATACTTCGGCTTGAAGGATTCGCCTTCTGCTTTGTATTGCTGGTAGAGCGAGAATACCAGTAATTGACCGAAGGCATACGCATACACATAGAATGGCGTGTGATAGATGTGCGGAATGGAGACCCATTCCCATTTGAATTCTTCGCTGAGCTCCACAGAATCGCCAAACTGCTCTTCCAAATTTTTCATGTATGCCGCGGAGAGCTCATCGGTAGAGGCGTTCTTCTGGATCATCTCATGCGCCTCACGCTCGAACATCGCGAAGTAGATCTGGCGCAGGATCGTGGCGAAGGCGTCGTCCATTTGCTTGAAAAGGATGTCTCGCCGTACAGCTTCATCGGTCTCTTCGGAGAGCAGCTTTTCGGTGAGCATCATCTCGCCGAACGTGGAGGCTGTCTCCGCCAGTGGCAATGAGGAATGGAAGGTAAACGTGCTGTGATGGGACGCCAGCATGGCATGGATGCCATGCCCAAGCTCATGTGCCAGCGTCGCGACGTCGCGAGCACGACCCGTATAGTTCATCAACACATAGGGCGTATTTTCCGGGTTGATCGAGGCGCAGAACGCGCCACCCTGCTTACCTTTGCGTACTTCGCTATCGAGGTGGTCCTGGTCGAAAACGCGCTGCGCCAGTTCGCCTACCGTCGGCTCGAACGCACTGAATGACTCCAGTACCATACGGGCGGCATCATTAAACTCAAACGCCTTGTCTGATTTCACCACAGGGGCGTAAATATCGTAGCGGCGAAGCTTATCCATTCCGACATATTTTGCTTTCATCTTGAAATAGCGCTGGAAGAGCTTAGCATTCTTCTTCGTCACGTCCATCAAGACATCCACGGCTTCATCCGGGATGTCATTCGCGAGATTCCGAACTGCGATCGGACTGCTGAACTTGCGCATGGTGATATTTTCGTTGTGCCAGTCGCGGGCGCGGGTCTGGTACATCTGCCCGAGGACGGGGCCATCCTCGCCAAAGACATGATAAAGTTCCTGGTAAGCGCGGGCGCGCAGGTCGGCGTCCGGACCCTGGATGTAGGGCTGGAGCTGGGCGCGGGTCAGTTCCTTGACTTCACCGTCCACTTCGAGCTTGAAGACGTAGCGATTTGTGACCGCATCGTATAAATTCACCAGCGCGCTGGACCCGGTCACATCCTTGAGGTTGATGACCTTTTCTTCCGCCTCACTCAGCGTATGTGGTTTGAAATGGCGGATCTCCTCCAGATAATAGCGGTAATCACCCGAGGCATCCATGAGCCGTTGCGCGTTGGAATCGTCCAGATCCTTCCACCACAGATTGAAGAACAGGGTGCGATTCTGCATCTCTGCCACGAACTGCTGGACGCGTCCCAGCAGGCTTTGGGCATTCTGATTCTGTGTATCTTCTGCAAAGGAGAGCCCGGCAAATGCATAGATACGGTTGACGATGCGCGTGGATTCCTCCGAGGCGCGTACCACGTCGAGGAAGGTGTCGGCATCGATGTCCTGGTTGAGCTTGTTGCGGACGCCTTCGAACGAGGCGACCTGTTCCTCCACGTTATCGAACGCGCTTTCCAATTCCGGGCTGTCGAAGCCAGGGAAAAGATCGCCGAGGTTCCATTTCTTAACTGTGTAGGTGCTGATCGAATACGCCATACTTCAAAGTCTCCTCATAATCAATACTTCACGAACATTGAATTGAAGGATACCCGAAAACAGGGGTACGGGCGTACGCCCGTACCCCTGTTTTCGGGCTTCTTTTGTTTCGTGATCTGGTGATAATATTTTTACCACAGAGTCAAATGTCTTCGTACCGGCAAAAGATGTATTTCCAGGTGTATTTTTACAGGCTCGACCGGATGTGGACGATATCGCCATCCTTGACGATATATTCCTTTCCCTCGAGTCGCAGCTTACCTTTCGACTTCGCTTCTGTCATTCCGCCGAGACTGACGAGGTCATCATACGCCACCACCTCTGCCCGGACGAAGCCGCGCTGCAGATCCGTGTGAATCTCACCGGCCGATTCCTGAGCGGTGGCGCCGCGCTTCGTCTCCCAGGCGCGGACTTCGTCCTCTCCTACGGTGAAAAACGTTTGCACCTGAAGCAGGTCATACGAGAGGCGAATCATCTTGTTGAGGCTGAGCTCTTCGATGCCGTATTCCTGCATGAAAAGCGCGGCATCGTCCGTCGAGAGCTGGGCAATTTCCATTTCAAGCTTGCCCTGCAGCGCCACCGACGGCGTCTCGAACTCCCAGACGGGCGCC
>JAICRQ010000266.1 GCA_025966435.1 Anaerolineales bacterium
AGGCAGACGCGCACGACTCAAAATCGTGTTCCCTCCGGGAATGAGGGTTCGATTCCCTCCTTCGGCACTTGCGGTCGCTCGCATTATACTCTACAGGTACTATAGCGAAAACATCCTCCCTGCGGGAGGATGTTTTGTTTCAGGCCACGGACCTGTCAAATTGACTCATATACTCTCTGAACCTATCAAAAGTTTCAACGGGGACAATTTCGCGGTGCGCTTGCAAATCTTCCGTAGAAAGTAAGTGTTGTCTTTGATGAGATAAACAGTCCGCAAAGAAGTTTATGCAACCCGTATCATCAAAACTGTTCCACAGGTATATTTATCGAAACTATCGATTAGATTTGCGGTCTATCCTATTTAAAGGTGTTGAATGAGACTGAACGTAATTTTCGTATTGATCGACTTCCTGATTGTTCTGGCATATCCGTTCGTGTTTCTCTGGGGAAAACTACGACAGATCTTAAGAATTAAGAGATAATAGCAGCACATCCGAATGCAAGATGCGATGTCACATTCCATCACCGGAGGTCTGCCATGCCATCCATGAACAATGTCCTGGGCGTGATTATGGGGGGTGGGAAGGGAACCCGGCTGCATCCGCTGACCAAAATGCGCTCGAAACCTGCCGTGCCCATCGCAGGCAAGTATCGTCTCATTGATATCCCCATCAGCAACTGTATCAACTCGGGCATTTATCGCGTGGCGATCCTGACGCAGTTCAACTCGGTTTCGCTGCACCGGCACATCTCTCAAGCCTACAACTTCGATGTGTTTCACACCGGCTGGGTGCAGATCTGGGCGGCGGAACAGACTCCCCAGAGTGTGGACTGGTACCAGGGCACAGCAGACGCCGTCCGCAAGCAGTTGTTCGAGATCCAGTCGACGGGTGCGGAGTATGTGCTGATCCTGGCGGGGGATCATCTCTATCGCATGGATTATTCCGCGATGGCAAAGTATCACTGGGAGAACCAGGCGGATATCACGGTGGCTGTCCAGCCCGTCCCCAAGAGCGAAGCCTCTCGTTTAGGAATCTTGAAGCGCGAAGCGAATGGGCGGATCTCGGCGTTCGTGGAAAAGCCAAAGGACCCTGCCGTCCAGGACCAGTTCGTGAGCCGCGATGACCCGGCGCGTCCCCTGCTGGGTTCGATGGGCATTTACATGTTCAAGACGCAGGTGTTGACCGACCTGCTCATACAGCATGTGCGGCATGATGATTTCGGGGGGGAGATCATCCCGGAAGCGATCAATTCCCATATCGTCCACGGGTTTGACTTCGACGGGTACTGGGAAGACATCGGAACCATCCGCTCGTTTTATGAAACCAACCTGCAGCTCACCAGCGCCAGCCCCCCGTTCAATTTTTATGACCCCAGATCTCCGATTTACACGCATGCCCGCTTCTTGCCGGGCTCCACGGTAGAAGATAGTAAGCTGAAGGACGTACTGATCGCGGAAGGCTGCCGCATCCGCAAGGCGGAGATCACTCATTCCATTGTGGGGATTCGCAGCCAGATCGCCGAGGGGACGCTGATCAAGGACAGCATCCTGATGGGCGCTGATTATTACCAGGTAGAAAAACCGCGCGGCAATCTTCCTATCGGCATTGGCAGGAATTGTCATATCGAATGCGCGATCCTGGATAAAAATGTGCGGATTGGCGATGATGTTGTAATCAAACCCTTCCCGGTGAATAGAGACATCGATAAAGACCTTTACTTTGTGCGCGACGGAATTGTGGTAATCGCAAAGAACACGGAGCTTCCCTCCGGCACACGCATCGAGCCTGCGGCATAATGCAGCTTGTCTTTTCTCTGATACTATTTTGCTAGAAGAATACTGTTGCCTTCCATGGGGAGAGTAGACACCGCGCCAACGAAGAGAGTATCGGGGAGGTGCTGCTGGACTCGTTTTAATTGATAGATCACAACTCCGATCCGCTTTTAGGAGAAATTGGATGACGCTTGAAACCAATGGTAATGTCGAACCTTCTCGTAGTGTTTTAGAACAGGTGGAGCAGCATGAACAGGAATGGCATGCCCTTGAAACCAAAGAGGTATTGGACTATCTGGGAGTGCAGGGAGATGGTCTGACCACGGCGGAAGCGAAAAAGCGGCTGGAGCGTTTTGGGCCTAACCAGTTGAAGGAAGCAGCGCGCCCCACCTTCTGGCAAACCCTGTGGGAACAGCTGAAAAGTTTTGTTGTGATTCTCTTGATCGTTGCCTCCGTGATCTCAGCCCTGCTTGGCGACTACGTCGAAGGCGCGGCGATCATGGCGATCGTTGTGCTGAACGCTGTGTTGGGAATCGTACAGGAGCGCCGGGCAGAGGAAGCGCTGGCAGCTCTCAAGAAACTGGCCGCACCAGACGCGCAGGTCATGCGCGATGGGCGCCGGGTTTCGGTACCCGCCTATGAGCTTGTGCCAGGCGACCTTGTGTTCCTGGAAGCGGGTAACTTCATCCCCGCCGATATCCGCCTGTTGGAAGCTGTGAACTTGCGCGTCGAAGAGGCTTCGCTCACCGGCGAATCGCTTGCCGTGCAAAAGAATGCTGCAACGGTCCTGGAGAAAAACGTTCCGCTCGGGGACCGTAAGAACACCACGTTTATGGGGACGGTCGTTTCCTATGGACGAGGACGCGGTGTTGTCACGAACACTGGCATGCGCACACAGCTTGGTCTCATCGCGACCATGCTCCAGAGCGTGGAAACCGAAGAGACTCCTCTCCAGCGCAGACTGGACCAGCTGGGCAAATCCTTGAGCGTAGCATCGCTCTTTCTTGTGGCAATTGTCTTCATTGTCGCCATCATCAATTCCACTAACGTCAATGAGCTATTTATAAATCCGCTCGGCTATATGCAGGAATTTGCCGTGGAGATCACCGATGTATTTATTATTGCGATCAGCCTGGCGATTGCGGCAGTGCCAGAGGGACTCCCGGCAGTGGTAACGATCTCCCTCGCCATTGGCATGCGCGAGATGATCAAGCGCCACGCGCTCATCCGAAAGCTGTCGTCAGTGGAGACGCTGGGGTCAGCCACCGTGATCTGTTCCGATAAAACCGGGACGCTGACACAGAACGAGATGACGGTTACGCGGCTGTGGGCAGATGGACAGTTTATCGAGGTTACAGGCAAAGGGTACGTCCCCAAAGGCGATTTTTTGGTTGATGGAGAAAAGATCGAAATATCCAACTACCCCGCGGCGCGGACAACTCTGTGGCTTGGGGCTTTAAATAATGATGCTTCCATCGAAACAACCGGTGAAAAGGATTCGCAACAGACCTATCGCATTGTTGGCGACCCAACAGAAGGTGCCTTATTGGTCGCCGCGGCGAAAACGGGGGCAGCTTATGTAAAAATCAAGGAGGCCTATCCGCGCGAGCACGAAATTCCCTTCGATTCTGAGCGTAAACGCATGATCACGATCCATGATATTTTTGGACCGGACCCGAATGACCTTTCACCCTTTTACGATGAAAACAAGAAAAACTGGGAAGTGATTGACGTCAAAGGCGCGCCGGATATCGTGCTGGATCTCTGCACACAATACCAGGACATGAACGATACGCCGCAGCCTCTGGATGCGCAAGCACGGAAACGTATTCTGGATGCCAACGACCAGATGACAAAGGATGCCTTGCGGGTGCTGGGTCTCGCCTATCGCGTGATTGAAGATGTAAGGGATCATGCGAAAGAGATGAAAGCCGAAGAACTTGAAAAGGACCTGATCTTCGCTGGTTTGATCGGGATGATCGATCCGGCGCGTAATGAAGTGAAACCCGCACTTGAAAAGGCGCGCGAGGCTGGCATCCGTACCATCATGATCACTGGCGATTATCCCAATACGGCACATGCCATTGCTGAGACAATTGGCATGCTTAAACACGGCAGGCAAGTCATGACGGGCGCGCAGCTGGACGCGCTGGGCGACGAAGAACTCAAGGACGTGATCAGGGATACGGCTGTTTTCGCCCGAGTATCACCCGAGCATAAAATGCGCCTTGTGGACGCGCTCCAGGCGAACAACGAAGTGGTCGCGATGACTGGTGACGGTGTGAACGACGCGCCCGCCATCAAGCGCGCTGATATCGGTGTGGCGATGGGCATCACAGGTACGGACGTCGCCAAAGAGACGGCAGATATGGTGCTGACCGACGATAACTATGCCAGCATTGTCGCGGCGGTGGAGCAGGGACGCATTATTTATAGCAACATCCGCAAGTTCGTGTTCTTCCTGCTGTCGTCCAACCTGGCAGAGATTATGATCATCTTTCTGGCAACGCTGGCAGGCCTCCCCCCGCCGCTGACTGCTATTCAGTTGTTATGGCTCAACCTCATCACCGATGGTGCACCCGCTCTCGCCCTTGCAGTGGAAAAAGGGGACCCGGACATAATGCAGCAAAAACCTCGCGCGAGATCGGAGCCGATCGTCAACCGCAGCATGATGCTCGGGCTGGTGGTACAAACCGTCGCACAGACGGGTGCCGTACTCACTGCCTTCGCCCTCGGCTTGATCTGGCATCTGGAAGCGGGTGCGCATGTGATTGGAAACCCAATTGTGTATTTGATTCAGCATGATTGGCGCGGTATCGATGTGCAGACCGCAGAGACGATGGCGTTCGTCACACTTTCTTTATGTGAGTTGTTCCGTGCTTATACGGTCCGTTCTGAGCGGGCTTCGCTGTTCCAAATCGGCGTGTTCTCGAATCGCTACATGCAATATGCTGTGGGTCTATCTCTTGTTCTACTGCTGCTGGTGTGCAGTGTGCCGTTCTTGCAGCCGATTTTCAATACACACTTCCTCAGCGGGCGAGAATGGGTCATTGTCGTTGGGCTGGCGCTGATTCCAGCAATTGCCGAAGAGATCACAAAATTCTTTTTGCGGCGGGGCAAGCCGTAAATAAGTACACAGGTAGACAGGTATATACGTGTTTACCTGTGTACCTGTCTACCTTCACCGAACCCTTTAACGTGAAATGACCTGCGGTGAATGGCAGAAATCCCCAGCTGTTTCATCGCGGACCGATGGGACGGCGTGCCATAGCCTTTGTGTTGCCCCAGTCCGTAGCCTTGATAGCATGAATCCAATTCACACATCAACTGATCGCGGGCGGTCTTTGCCAGCACGGACGCGGCAGCGATGCTCAGGCAAAGCGCGTCGCCTCTGACCAGTGCGGTCTGTGGAATATCCAGCTCTGGAAGCTCGAGCCGGAAATCGGTGAGCAGATATTGAGGGCGGAGTGACAAGGCACTCAAAGCCCTTAAGGCAGCCAGACGTGTCGCAGGGACAATGCCATATGAGTCAATTTCCTCAGCAGAGGCAAAGCCCACGCTCCACGTTAGCGCAACGGCTTTGATGCGCGGCGCCAGCGACTCGCGTTCGAGAGGAGTCATCTGCTTGGAGTCGCGCAGCCCGGTCAACGTC
>JAICRQ010000030.1 GCA_025966435.1 Anaerolineales bacterium
CTGTATCGTGAAGAAGTAATGGGGCTGGAAGGCTTCTCATCGCTGGCTTCCATCCTGTATCACAACTTTATCCCGCCGCGCGTCAAACAAGTGGAAGATCTCGGTTCACGCCTGCCTGAAACGGTGGACTTTGGTCCCATCCGCCACCGCGCCTTTCGCACGGCGGACGCCCCACTGGGGACGGACCCTGTTTCGGCGCGAATCCCGCTCCTTGCCAACCGTGACGTAATCCTCGGCGTCTCGCGCGCCTCGCAAAGCATGGACTATTTCTACCGCAACGCGCAGGCTTACGAGACTTGGTGGGTGCATGAAGGCAGTGGGACGCTGAAATCGCAGTTTGGCAATCTAAAGTTCCGTAAAGGCGATTACATCGTGATTCCCTTCGGCACCACCTGGCAAATCCATCTCGACGATGGCGAAGCGCGCTTCTTCACGATCGAAAACCCGTCGCAGATCGAGCCGCCTAAGCGCTATCGCAACGAATTCGGGCAGATGCTCGAACACGCGCCTTATTCCGAGCGCGACATCCGCCTGCCTGAAGAGTTGGAAACGCACACGGAACGCGGCGAGTTTGAAGTGCGCGTCAAAGTGCGTGACCGGCTCAGCAAACACATTCTGGATTACCACCCGTTCGACGTGGTCGGCTGGGACGGGTATTTGTATCCCTGGATCTTCAACATCGAGGATTTTGAACCGATCACAGGACGCGTCCACCAGCCGCCGCCGGTACACCAGACCTTCCAGGCACATAACTTCGTGGTGTGCTCGTTCGTCCCACGCCTGTTCGACTATCACCCAGAGAGCATCCCCGCGCCATACAACCATTCCAATGTCAACTCGGATGAGATCATTTACTACGCCGAAGGCGACTTTATGTCGCGCAAAGGCATCGACCGCTGCGACATCAGCATGCACCCGTACGGCTTGCCCCACGGTCCACAGCCGGGTATGACGGAAGCATCCATCGGGAAGAAGGAAACGAAGGAGCTTGCTGTGATGGTGGATACGTTCTACCCGCTGAACCTGACAACTCAGGCATTGGAATATGAAAAATCGGAATACATGTCCACGTGGCTGGAAGGCACAGGCGAGTAAGGCAGTTTGACAATACGCCCCACGTATAAATAAAATCAAACGGCGGGCAAAGGAGCCCGCCGTTTCGCGGAGGCATCTCATGAATCTTTCCACATCACATATCAAAAATCCAAACTTCAAGAAAATTGCAAAAAAAATCGTTTCGGAGATGAAGCGCCTTCAAGTGCCAGGCGTTGCAATTGGCATCTGGCATAAGGGTAAGGAATACGCGGAGGGCTTCGGCGTCACAAGTGTGGAACATCCGCTGCCTGTCACAGCGGATACGCTATTTCAAACGGGCTCAATCAGCAAGACCTTTACAGGCACGCTGATCATGCAGTTGGTCGAGCAAGGCAAAGTGGATCTCGACGCACCCGTTCGCACGTACATCAAGGGCTTCCAACTGAGCGATAAACGCGTTGGAAAGAAGGTGACTGTCCGGCAGCTGCTCACCCACATGGGCGGCTGGGTCGGCGATTATTTCAATGACTTCGGGAACGGAGATGATGCCCTGGAGAAAATGGTGAAGGATATCGTCAGGCTGCCGCAGATCCATCCGCTGGGGAAGATCTGGTCGTATAACAACACCGGATTCAATATTGCCTCACGCATCATCGAAATCGTAACCGGGAAACCGTACGAACAAGCTGTGCAGGAGATGTTGTTCGACCCGCTTGGGTTGGAGATGTCCTTTTTTTATCCGAGCGACCTTTTTTTCACGCATCGTTTCGTTGTGGGACATCGGAAAATAAAGGACAAGGTGCAGGTGGCGCGACCGTGGGCAATCGGCAGAGCCAGTAACGGTGTGGGAGGAGTGCTGAGCACGGTCCGAGATCTAGTGAAGTATGCGCAATTCCACATGAGCAATGGGAAGAAAAACGTCATCTCCGGCAAGAGCCTGCGCGCCATGCGCATCCCTCAGGCGGATGCCGGCCCGCGTGGAATGATGGGCATCACTTGGTTTATCCGCAAGGTTGGGGACGTCACGCTTTATGCGCATGGCGGCGCGACCAATGGACAGCAAGCCTACTTTTTCTTCATTCCAGATAAGGAGTTCGCGCTTGCCATCCTGACCAACAGCGACGACGGTGGCATCATTACGTCGGGAATCACCAACTACACACTCGATCTGTATTTCAATGCAAAATCAAAGCTGCCTGCACCCATTGAGAAAACAGCGAACGAGCTTAAAGAGTATGCTGGCAGGTACCTGATCGGTATCGAATGCTTCGATCTCAAAGTGAAAGGCAGGCATCTTATCTATCATCACATTCCGCTGGGTGGCTTTCCAACACCGGATACGCCACCCGGTCCCGCAATGCCACGCATGCGGTTTTCGTTCTATGAGAAAGATAAGGTTATTGGATTGGATGAACCCTACAAAGACGCGCTCGGGGATTTCATTCGTGATGAACATGGAAAATTGCAATTTTTTCGTGTTGGCGGACGGGCGCATAAAAAGATTAAGTGATGTAACATTCCCATGCTTGAAATTCAAAGGTGAAATAGTTATAATTCTGATATATCCAACCTGAATTAATCACAACTACATCGAACAGGCGGCCCCCGAACGAGAAACTACCGAAGGAATCTCCTCGGCAGTTTTCTTCTTAGAAAAGGAGGCACTTACTCTTATCATGGATTAGTGTTCGACGAAGATTGTTTGCATGCGTAGCAAACACAAACGTAGCAGTTCACTTATGAGGAGAATCTAAATGATAAGCAAAGCAATTCGTCTGATGATCGTCTTAACCATGTTCATGGGGGTCTTTGCCTATGCTCCGGATGTTCTAGCAGGTCCGGCCGCCTGCAATAGCCGTAATAACAATACACATGCCAAACTACTGGAATGCGTCACCCTGGAAGGAGTCCGTGAGCACCAGGCTGCTTTCCAGGAGATTGCCGATGAGAATGGTGGCACCCGCGCGGCAGGCACGCCTGGATATGATGCAAGTGTTGATTACGTGGTCGAAAGACTAACCGCCGCAGGTTATAACGTCACGCTTGACGAATTCCCATTCTTATTCTTTCCCCCTGCTGTTTTACAACAGTTGACCCCAGTCAATGTGGCCCATGAAACTGGAGTTTTCACAGCATCAGGCGTTGGAGATGTTACCGCGAGCGTCATTCCAGTTGATATTAACCTCACGCCTCCGCGCGCAAACACAAGCGGATGCAATGGAGCCTATACGGAAGCTGCCGTTGGCGCTGCGATCGTCGCTGACCCGGCTGGTCCGGATGATTTCGCTGGCTTTCCGGCCGGGGCTATCGCGCTGGTGCAGCGCGGTGGCTGCTCCTTTGCCCTTAAGGCGTATAACGCTCAGGCTGCTGGGGCAAGTGCGATGATCCTGTTCAATCAGGGCAGTGACCCCACGCGAGAAGGTCTTATTGTAGGTACGCTCGTCGTTGCAGCGGGCACTCCGGGCCCTGTGACGATTCCTGTGGTTGGCGCTTCATTCGCCTCCGGAGTCTCCCTGGCTCAACCCGGTTCTACAGCGCACGTTGTCGTTGAAGAACCTCGAAATGTCACGCAGGTCAATGTGATTGCCGAATCAAAAGGTGGCAACCCCAATAATGTAGTGATGGCGGGTGCACATCTCGATTCCGTCCAGGCAGGACCTGGCATCAACGACAACGGCTCGGGCTCCGCCGCGCTGCTCGAAGTGGCTGAGCAGATGGCAAAAGTCAAACCGGAAAATAAAGTGCGATTCGCCTGGTGGGGCGCCGAAGAATCCGGTCTGATTGGCTCCACTGCGTATGTTAACGGATTAAGTCAGGCTGAGCAGGACAAGATCGCACTTTATCTGAACTTCGACATGGTCGGTTCGCCGAACTATGTCTTCTTCATATATGACGGTGATAACTCAGATGCTACAGGCGCTGGTCCTGGACCTGCAGGCTCAGCAGCCATTGAAAAGACATTTGAGGCTTTCTACAATATGGTCGGCGAACCGTTCAAAGGCACTGACTTTACAGGCCGTTCCGATTACGGTCGGTTCATTGCGGTAGGTATTCCGGCTGGCGGACTCTTTACAGGCGCCGAGGGAATCAAGACTGCCGCGGAAGCTGCCATCTGGGGCGGCACGGCTGGTCAGCAATATGACCCCTGCTATCACCTGGCCTGTGATACATATGCCAACAATAACGATCACGCTCTCGATGTCAATTCTGACGCCATAGCTTTCGCTATATTGCAATATGCGATGAGCACTGCGGATGTTAATGGAGTTTCAGGCAAGGGGAACTTCCCTCCAGTCAGCGGCGGTACTTCAATTTCTGGCACATCAAGCGATAGTGGTCACGAGCATGAACTGCCAATAGAATAGTCTGAATCCACTTGAATAAAATAACCCACCCTTATGACATAAGGGTGGGTTATTTGTTGTAGTAACCAGAGATCTCGGAGGGAAACAGGGTTGACGCCTCGAAAGTTCCGTTCTTAACCCCTCTCTGGTATTCCTTCTTTTGATAAGAGCCACCCTATAATGAAAGCAATGCCCAGAGTTAAAGTTGCTGTGATGTGGTTTGCAGCGCTGGATGCCGAAGAAATTTCCTCTACGGCTTTTTTTATTTAATCTAAAAGGAGGTGACGCGGAATTCCTGAAAGTCTACTTCGGTAATTGCTTTCGAATCTATTGATTTTATTTGTAGAACATGTTCACCCAAAGGAGAAGTAACATGAATAGAGGTATAAAACGTTTCATCCAGCAGGGTTTCTTTGTGAGCTTAATCTTTGCCCTGCTACTGCCCGTTCAATTCGTGGCCGCAGACGATATTCAAGAGACACAGGGGTTCCGCAAGCACGTTACGCTCGCAGGCATTCGGGAACACCAGGCTGCCTTCCAGGATTTTTCAGATGAAAATGGGGGCAATCGTGTGGCTGGCAGCCCAGGCTATGATGCTTCAGCTCAATATGTGTATGACCGTATGGTCGCTGCTGGTTACAACGTCAGTTTCCAGGAATTCACGTTCAACTTCAATGGAGATGCCTCAGCGCCTGCTCTCGAGCAGATCTCACCCGTCCCGACGGTTTATATCGATGGCGTGGATTATGACTCGATGACCTTCTCAGGAAGTGGAGATGTGACGGCTCCTCTGATCGCAGTAGATTTACTGGTGCCAAGTCCAGCCGCCGATTCCTCTACCAGCGGCTGCGAAGCAGCAGATTTTGCCGGGTTTCCTGCTGGAGCGATTGCACTCATGCAACGCGGAACCTGCGGCTTTGTGGTGAAACTGCAAAATGCCCAGGCAGCGGGTGCGGTGGGCATTATTGTCTTCAACGAAGGAGACTCTCCTGCACGCTCCGTGCTGAATCTTGGAACGCTGGGGTCACAACAGACCCTGCCTGCAGTGACAACCACGTTCGCCCTGGGCAACACCCTAAGAAACGGTGTCTTGAATGGACCGACCGGGGTGACTATGCGCCTGAAGGTAGAAACCTTTGTGGGACAGCGCACCACACGAAATGTGATCGCGGAAACGCCAGGCGGCGACCCGAACCGCGTGGTGGTCATTGGTGCTCACCTCGATAGCGTCACGCGCGGACCCGGGATCAACGATAATGGAAGCGGTTCTGCCACCATCCTCGAAGTGGCAGAGGTGTTTGCGGAGCAGGGACGTGTCCCACGCAACCAACTACGCTTCATCTGGTTTGGCGCAGAGGAGCTTCCCCCGGCACTCATTGGTTCAACATTCTATGTTAATAGCTTGAGCCAGGCAGAGCGTGATCGGATCGAGCTGATGCTTAACTTCGATATGGTAGGCTCCCCGAACTTTGTGCGCTTTGTCTATGATGGCGACAATTCCTCGTTCCCAGTTGGTCCCGGCGCGGCGTTGGGTCCGGCGGGTTCCGGGACGATTGAGCAGGTGTTCAACGATTACTTTGATTCGCAGGATCTGGCAAAATCGCCCACACCCTTCTCCGGCCGCTCCGATTACGGTCCGTTCATTGCCGTGGGCATCCCGGCTGGAGGTCTATTTACCGGTGCGGAAGGCATCAAGACCCCTGCCGAGGCAGCCACGTATGGCGGCACCGCCGGACAGCAATATGATCCCTGCTACCACCTGGCTTGTGATACCTTATCTGGGACGGGTACACAACTCGCTCTGACAGGACTGGACCAGATGTCTGATGCTGTGGCTCATGCCGTTCTCTTATTCTCCAAACGGAATTTCGACAAGCAGCCAATTGCATCTCCGGCTTCTGCCTTCAGTGCTCATTCCAATGTCACAAGCGATTTCTCACACAGCCATGAGGAGGAACCGGAACCAAGGTAATGTAGGCTGGTACAGCCGTTTTTAATCGGCATCGCTGAAATGAACCCCGCGGTCAAAGACAGACTTGGCTGCGGGGTTCTTTATCAGGAATTCGATCTTTGTGGGATGCCAGATGGCTGAAAATGATAAAATAGAGAACTATGACCAAGCCTTTTAGATCGGTACTCGCAGGGGCAGGTCTGATTCTTGCCATGCTTGCCTGTAACACGCCATTCGAACAGTTTCCGCCGCCGGACGAGGTTCAGACTGCAGCGGCGTTAACATTGCAGGCAATCTTAACCCCATCGCCAACGTCCGCCGTAGCCACACCCAACATCACGGCAACTGCCTCGCCCCGCGTAACACGAACGGTTACAGATGTAGTCTCCTCTACCACTTCGATCACTCCCACCCATTCTGTACCTTTGGCTACCGTACGCGAAGCAACCAACTGTCGCACGGGTCCCGGGGAAGCGTATGAAGTGATTATTACCTACGTGGCAGGCAAAGAGTTAGAGATTGTCGGTCGTTATGATCCGGAGAATTTCTGGCTTGTGAAATCAAACGAAAGCCCGACAGGCACATGCTGGCTGTGGGGCGAGTTTGTGGATGTGACCGGCAGTTTCGAGGCCGTCCCCAGTGTCACGCCCCCGCCCACGGCAACCGGCGCCCCGCCGGAACCCCCGATCATCATCGAGTGGAATTTCTCCTGTGGCGGAGGTGCCCTCAACTTTACCGTCACCTGGAGAGATGTTGCCGATGATGAGGCGGGTTACCGTATCTTCAGGAACGGAGAGGCGATTGTGGAGCTGCCCGCAAACACAACCACTTATACAGATGTGTTTAACGTCTCGGGGAATCAAAGCGTGGAATATTATATACAGGTCCATTCCCCTGCAGGAACAGGAAACAGCTCAATCATGCGCATGCGATGTGGTGGGTAGAAAAACAAAAGGTCTCGGAAATTTCCGAGACCTTTTTAATTTAATTACGCTTCTTCCAACTGTTCTTTGATCTTCTTCGTCTGCTTGCCACGACCCTCAGTGTCGAGGATGCGCTTTCGAATGCGATACGACTCGGGTGTGACTTCGAGCAGTTCATCGTCTGCGAGATATTCGATCGCCTCGTCCAGCGACATCTGCCGCGGCGGCGTAAGGCGGATTTCCATGTCACCGCGCGAGGAGCGCACGTTGGTGAGATGTTTCTTTTTGCAGACGTTGATCGGCATATCCTGCGAACGGGAGCTTTCGCCGACCACCATGCCCTCGTAAACAGACACGCCAGGACCATAGAACAGGGTTCCTCGTTCCTCTGCGTTCTTGAGGGCATACGCCGTGGTTTCGCCCGCCTCCCAGGCGACTAGCGAGCCGGTCGTGCGCGTGGACATCGGTCCCGCCATTTCGTCGTAGCCATGAAAGATCGTGTGCATCACGCCCGCGCCGCGCGTGGAGGTGAGGAATTGATAACGGAAGCCGAGCAGACCGCGCGTGGGAGCGATGTAGACCATGCGCGTCATCCCCTGACCGGCATCCTGCATGTCCATTAGCTGGCCGCGCCGCGACCCGAGCATTTCCACTACCGCGCCGACAGTCTCGTTGCTGGTCTCGATGTGCACTTCCTCATACGGTTCAAGTAATGCGCCATCGTCTGCTCGATGGAAGATCACTTCAGGACGAGACACCTGGAACTCATACCCTTCGCGACGCATCGTCTCGATCAGAATGCCGAGATGCAGTTCGCCGCGTCCGGAAACGAGAAAGTTTTCCGTCGATTCGGTTTCTTCGACGCGCAGCGCCACGTTCGTCCGCAGTTCTTCGAAGAGCCGCTCACGCAAGTTGCGCGACGTGCCCCATTTTCCCTCTTTACCAGCAAAGGGCGATGTATTGACGCCGAACGTCATACGAACCGTTGGTTCTTCTACTCTGATGGTGGGCAAGGCAGCTGGGTTTGTAGGGTCAGCCAGCGTTTCCCCGATCGCGATCCCATCCAGCCCGGCAAGTGACACGATGTCGCCGGCACTCGCCTCCTCGATCTCAATTTTGTTCAAACCCTGGAAGGTATAAAGATATTTCGCGGATTCAGGAAGATTACGTCCATCCGCGGTCAGACGCGCCAACCGCTGTCCTGCTTTGATTCTCCCGGCAAACACGCGCCCTATCGCAGTCACACCGCGATAATCGTCGTAACCGAGCATCGTGACAAGCAGCTGCAGCGGCGCATCCAAATCAACCTTCGGAGCAGGGATATGTTGAAGGATCACATCAAAGAGAGGTGCGAGATCAGGACTGAGGTCCGGCGTGAGACCGGCGCGTGCGGTTGTCGCCTGGGCGTAGACAATCGGGAAATCCGCTTGTTCTTCAGAGGCGCCCAGCTCGATGAAAAGGTCAAAGGTCTCATTGAGGACGCGCGAGGGCTCGGCATCCTTTCGGTCAACTTTGTTGATTACAACGATTGCCTTGTGCCCCATCTGAAGCGCTTTCTTGAGCACAAAGCGCGTCTGCGGCATGGGCCCCTCCGCCGCGTCAACGAGGAGCAGAACGCCATCCACCATATTCATGACGCGTTCCACCTCCCCACCAAAGTCCGCGTGTCCCGGCGTATCTACAATGTTGATCTTAATGGGCTTGTTCGTCCTGGGATCGACCAGTGAGATGGCAGTATTCTTGGCAAGGATGGTAATCCCGCGTTCGCGCTCGAGGTCGTTCGAATCCATCACGCGCTCCGCCACCTGCTGGTTCTCGCGGAACGTATGTGATTGGCGCAGGAGGCCATCGACAAGAGTCGTCTTGCCGTGGTCCACGTGCGCGATGATGGCGATATTTCTTAAGTCGGTTCGTTCGATTTGCATTAGGTACTCGATATTCAGATTTATGGACGATCGACAATGGACCATTGACCATCTCTTATCGTCCATAGTCTATTGTCTATGGTCTGATAAACACACAAAAACCCCCGACGGGGAGGCCGAGGGTTTTTTGCGGTCGGCGTGCGGGCTGAATATTATCAGAGGGTCAGTGTTTTGAGAAGGGCAAATTACTATGTGCACTTGAGCGCGATACAACGATTAGGTCGAAAAGAAAGGATTAGCTTTTGTAAGCCACCAGGCTGCAACATAGCCAAATTGATTTTCTTGATCGCGAACCTTTAACCATTGCCCAACCACTCCAATTTTCTTAACAGCCACATCCACAGGCTCCAAACAAACCAAATTTTCCGTGTTTGGGATAACTCGGATGAGAGTTTCAGAGGCGACTAAGGGTTCCGTACGGAAAGCCGCTTCTGCCGTTGGCAGAGGTGCAACAACAAACGAGTGATTCTGATACTCATTATTTCCGATTAAGAACCACGCAGCAACGTACCCTTGGGTTTCATCAGGTGTTTGCACATGTATCCATTGCCCCGGCACACCAACCTTAGCATCTACAACGATCTTTAATTCAAGAGATATGACTTTGGTATTTGCAGTCAGCCGATCCAGCAACTTTCCATCTAGTGACGGGTGTGAGCGTAGTGCAATGCCATCATCTATAGTGTAGAGGTAATATTTATCTACTGGTAAGGGGATTCTGATTCGTTTTTCTACCTCATCATAATCCTCAGCTTCATCAAGCTCCTCGTTACTAACATACGTTAGTGTTTCCCTGATTTGTTCCTTTACCCTTTCTGCACTCAGAAGTGACTTTTGAATGACCTGATTAACTAATTTAGCATCCTCTTCCAAATCCGCCTCTTTCAAAGCTTCTTGCATACTTTTTATGGATCTTTCTGTTGGAAGCTGAAGTCCATTTGCCCGCTTCTTCAGACCATTCAACAATTTTTGATAAGACTGATCTCTATTTTCCTGAGGGAAGAAATCCGCATACTGCCAAGCTCTCAGTCGCTTCGGCGGTTCACATTCTTCCAAACGGACGGGTATTATAAATACAGTACCCTCAGGTTTGTAATCCGCAAAATCTAAGGCAATTCTCAATTCACGTTGAACGTATCCCTCTTTATTTACAGACTGCTTTGACAGGCAAACGAGGATAATATCTGTTTCTTCAACAGCTTTTTCAATTTCATAGGCCCAAGAATCGCCCGGATTCAGTTTTTCTGAATCTAACCAGGGATCTATCCATCCTTCCTCATTCAAGCGCTGGTACAAGTCCCGAACTACAGGCTTGTCATTGGAGGAATGACAGATAAAGACACGAAGCTGACGAGATTGTGTCATGTAATTCTCCTGTCAATAAATTATACGTCAAAAACCTGATATAATCTGTTCACTATGCGATACGAACGATCAGACAATTTCTTCCTGTGCATTGGTATGCGTGGATTTGATAACGAGGGTTTCCTATTCACGCGCCTGTTGTCTGAAGATAAGTAAACGTTCCTTATGCTTTCTCACGCCGTGGCGCCCTGCGTCACGGCGTTTTTGTTTAAGTTGTATGATTGGAGTACCCATGATCTCGATCACAGTTTCAAATGCCACATTGATCCTTGGCGCGCATGCCATCTTCCGCGACCTGAGTTGGGAAGTCCAGCACGACCAGAAGATCGGTCTGATTGGTCCGAACGGCGCGGGGAAATCGTCGCTTTTCAAGTTGATCATTGGCGAGCATTCCCCTGAAAAGGGTGGCGCCGTCATAAAAGCCAGAGGTGTGACTGTTGGCTACCTGCCCCAGCACCCAGAATTCGAGCCGGAAAAGACGGCCCTTGCACTAGCTTTGGAGGGGAACCCGCGCATCGCCGAAATCGAAACGGAGTTACAGCGGGTCGAAGAAAAACTTGGCACGCCAGACGTCTACAACAACGCCAGGGCGCTGGAGCGCGCCCTGGACGCCCAGCATAAGTTGTTAGAGGAATACGAATCCCTGGGAGGGATGAATTATGCCTCGCGCGTGCGCGAGATCCTGCGCGGGCTGGGACTGCCTGAAACCGATTTCGAAAAACCCATTCGCGTTTTGAGCGGCGGGCAGAAGAAACTGATCGGATTGGCGCGGCTGATGCTGGCGCGCCCCTCGGTGCTGCTCCTGGATGAGCCCGATAATCACCTCGATATGCCCGGTAAAGCGTACCTGGAAAAACTGATCAACGAGTATCCGGGCGCAGTCGTGATCATCTCTCATGACCGCTATATCCTGGATGCAGTTGCCACTCACATCGCCGAGATCGAAGACGGCAGAATCACAACATTTCCTGGAAACTATACGGAATACATTCTTGACAAAGAAGAACGCCTGGCGCGCCAGGAAGAGTTATATAAGGTCCAGCAACGCGAGATCGGCCGCCTGGAAATGGCGATCAAAAGATTCGCGATGTGGGGCAAAGTGTACGACAATGAGAAGTTCGCTAAAAAAGCCAAAACGATGCAGAAGCGGCTCGACAAGATGGACAAGATGGAAAAACCTGTACTCGAGCGGCGCAAGATGGACTTTGCAATGAACGGCTGGCGTGGGTCGAATCAGGTGTTGGAGTTGGTGAATGTAAGCAAATGCTTTCCTGCCTCGGCGGTGACACAAGATCGAATTATTCTCGATAACATCAATTTCCTTATCCGGCATGGCGAGCGCGTAGGGCTGATCGGCTCGAACGGCGCGGGTAAATCCGTACTGCTGCGTTTGATCCTGGGAAGGGAGCAACCTACGAATGGAGAGATCAAGATCGGACCGAGCGTGAAAGTTGGTTATTACGCGCAGGAGCATGATACGCTGGATTTCAACCAGACCCTGATCGACGCCGTCCGCCTGGCTGGCAGCATGAGTGAATCCAATGCCGTTTCGTTCCTCATCCGCTACCTGTTCCCCTACCAGCAGGCGACCCAGCAGATTGGATCGCTCTCAGGCGGCGAGCGCAGCCGGCTGCAGTTGGCGCTGTTGGTTCTTTCGGGAGCGAATTTTCTCCTGCTCGATGAGCCAACTAACAACCTGGATATCGCCTCTGCGGAAGTGCTGGAAAATGCCCTGAACGATTTCAACGGGACAGTGCTCGTCATTTCGCATGACCGCTACTTCCTGGACCGGACAGTGGACCGCATCTTCGCGCTAGAGAACGGGACAATTACCGAGCATCTCGGTGGATACAGTGACTACGCGGCGAAGGCTAGAGTCCAAGCCAATGGTCAGAAAGCACCCTGAGGCATAAGTAGATCGTTGTCCAAACGCCGGGAGTTTGATGAGCTTCCGGCGTTTGCTGCTTAAAGTTCCGCGAGGGTTCGATGGTATAATTTCCGCCCGTATGTCCCAAGAACCTTCAACTCAAAAATCACAGATCTGCCCTACCTGCGGTACGCGTCTGAGTGAAAATGCCACACGGTGCCTGGTCTGTGGCACAGAAATCACAGCAAAAGCTGCTGCTAAATCGAAAAAAGCGGAAACCGGCATGCAAGCCAGTCGGATGCCGGAGATCACATTGAGCCTGCCCGCGGCGCTTGGCGCGCTGGCAGTTATCCTGTTGATCGGCGCAGCTGCCGTCTACTTTAGCCTGCGAGCTGGACTCACAGGGGCAACGCTCACCGAGCCAACGGCCGAAGGCACAGCAACCGAAACTGCCACCATTACGCCTACCGCTACAGAAACTCTGCTTCCAACTGACCAGCCAACAGTAACACCACTGCCTCCACTCGAATATACCGTCAAAGATGGGGATACCTGTGGATTGCTTGCAGCTACGTTTGGTGTCTCCAGCCAAAGTATTATTGTTGAAAATCAGCTATCCGCGCAGTGTTTTGTGTCCGTGGGGCAAATTCTCAAGATTCCCTATCCCACATCCACTCCTGCACCGCCTCCCACCGATATTCCCAATGAAGCCACGCAAACAGCAAATGCCTGCGAAAAAATTAGCTATACAGTCCAAGAAAATGACACTCTAGGACTCATTTCTGCGAACTACAATGTTCCACAGGATGCAATTAAGTTCTACAACGGTTTATCTACAGATGCTGTGTTCCTTGGGCAGCCATTGATTATTCCACTATGCGAAAGGTTCGCGACGCCTGGTCCGACGCCGACCGCAACCCTGCCGCCTCCCTATCAGGCACCGAATCTGCTCCTGCCGGCAGATGGCGCAGCCTTTACCCTCGCCAATGATGTGGTCACCCTGCAATGGGCATCCATCGGGACGCTGCGAGAGAACGAAGCTTACCAGGTAATCATCGAAGACGTCACATCCGGTCAGGGACGACGTATCACTGAAAACGTCACAGATACGAAATTTATCGTGCCTACTTCCTTCCGTCCCAATGACAACCTGGCACATGTCATGCGCTGGTGGGTCACTACCGTCCGCCAAAACGGCGTAGACGAGCAGGGACAGCCGCTGTTCGAGTCCGCCGGTGCGATCAGTGACAAACGTGTTTTCACCTGGGTCGGAGTTACTGTGGAGGGTGAAGAAGCGACTCCTACTCCATGATTATTATCAATTTAGAACCAAGCTCCCTGTCTTTCGACAGGGAGTTTTTATTTCCCTCTTGACAAAAAGCTATATTTCATTAAAATATACAAATTATTCAATTTTGTGAATAATTCAATAATTGGAGAAAACTAATGGCACCATTTGCTTTAGACCTCGAAAAAACAAAGATCAAAAGCTCCCTTGTTCGCTTGGAGCCTGCTCTCAATGCATTTGGAAGCATGTTGCTGGTTGCCAAGGCGGAAGACGAGCCAGGATTCCATGAATGGATCACTAAGACTCGCTCACAGATGTCCAGCGAGGAACGTTTTCGGCATAAGTTGGTCATGATCGGGTTTCACTATGCCATCCTGCCACAGGTGCCGGGGATCACGTTCGAAGCGTATCTGGAGGATCTCGAAGCCACTCCCCCCTCGAAATTCCGCGAGCGCCTGCTAAAGGCATATGCCGAAACTTGTTACATAGAAGAAGCCCTAAAAGACATGAATCGATCTGTCGACTGGGAGGAAGTACTTTCGTCCGCCGGGAATTACGTAGACTTCCTCAAATCCCGTTTTGGCGATGATGGAGTCGATGAAGATGTGGAAACCCGCGCTCATGAATATGTGATCGATCCTGCTGCCCTCAAGCAGCTCGTTACCGGGCACATCCGCTGGTTCTGGAGAAACTAC
>JAICRQ010000113.1 GCA_025966435.1 Anaerolineales bacterium
CCGCCAAGCCGCTCTCCGGATATAAACACGAGCGCGTAGGATGAATTCCAGGTGCAGGTGCCTACGTTTTTGAGTCTCCAGATCTTTGTAAAGGCGCCGCCCAGAGGCACATTCGTGCCGTCGGGATATGTCACGTCACTGACAAAAGCGGCCGCGTCACAGCGGGTCTGCGGGACTGGCGAGAGCGGCGGGACCGAGGTAAACGTATTTACCACAATCGGCGTCGCTGTCGGCCCCGAAACCGAAAGTGTGGGGGTCGGCGAGAGCTGTGTCGCCGCTGCAGCCTGGGTGGACATGCCCTCCAGCGTCTGCGCCGCCGACGTATAGAGGGCGTTGAGCGTTGCAGCAGGTTGCTGGGTCGGACCGGTAAACTGGCTGCAGGCAAGCGTTGCAATTGCCAGAGCGAGAAAAGGAATCAGGATTTTCCTGAAGTTGGTGTTCATGGGTTCCTCCAAATAATAACAATCCATTAGACGCTCAAAATCGTTGGAGAGTTCCCAAAAAAAGAGAGCCAGTGAACATCACTGGCTCTCTTTTTCTATTCGCTTGGGCAAAGGTCAGGGAGCACCACTTGCGTGAATTCCTGATACGTGGGCGAGGTGACGATCACCTGCGCCCAGCGCTGGTTTGGCGAGGAGTCTTTGTGCTGGGACCATTCCCGCACGGAAGACTTCGTGCTGGCTTCAGTAAAGCTGAGCCGGTTGTTCCGTTTGTTATTGCCATCGCTTTGCGCCCAGGTGAAGGTAACATCCACCGGGCCGTTGGTTGTCAGGTTGGCTGTGATCGTGTAGAAGGTATTGGCAGGGGCACAGGTGCGCTCCACCTCATATGTCACAGCAGTCACGCCAAAGACGGTCTCCGTTCTTCTGTTTTCAGGGGTACTGCTGCCCACAACGATCGAAACAGACATGGGCACACTGTATTGCCCAACTCCAAAAGATTGCCCCCAGGGAGACTTAAGCATCCACTCACCGGTGTAAGCTCCATGCTCGGCGGGAGCCTTCAAGATCACCGGGACATCAACCGTTTGACCGGGTTGCGCAGGCTGGGGAAAGTTGTAGACCGTTAAGCCATCCATCAGGTCACCGCTATGATAGATCAACTGCCAGCTTGAATCCCAGGTGCAGGTGCCACTATTCAGGACCTGCCAGACCTTGGTGAATGTTTCACCGGGTTGGACAATCGTCCCATCGGGGTACGTCTCTCCAACCAGGGAGGCGCTGGCTGTGCAGTTTCCGCTGGAGACTTGAGGCACAGACGTTCCGGTAGCGGTCGCTGCCGGGAGAGAAGCAAGAGGAATTGGGGAATTTGTTGGGGCGGGGGATGGGCTAACCGGCTCACCCTCGGGGAACAATTGTGCTTCCACCGTCAGTGCGACAGCCGTGGACATGGCGGATTCGTCAAGTTGTGGCGCACCACAGGCAGAAACAAGCAATGGAATGGCAGTGAGGAAGGTTAAAATTTTATATATTCGCGGGACAGACATTCATACTTCCTTTCCGTGGGGATTCGGCTTGAGCAAACCGACCGGAATATTATACCTTTGACAGAGTGCCGCATAATTAGCTAAAGATGAAAAACGCCCGACGTTCGTCGGGCGCTCGCCATTGTATCAGGGAAGTTCCACTCGTGGGCTGACCCATATTGCCTGGTCCTGAGTCGCTGTGCCGTTCGCGACCACTGCCAGCACAAATTGAACAGTTCTGCCTGCGATACTGCTCAGGTCTACATCGATATCCCTGAGAACGCCATCGCACGTCTCAGCCCACTCCCCCAAGCTATTCGAAGCACTACCTTCCTTATAATTTAGCTGGAATTTGACATTCCCGGAACCGCAGGTCCCATCGCTGAGAAGCAGGAACCCGATCCTTGCCCGAAAACGTTCGCCTGGCACCACCTTATAGGCAGGGTACGTCCCTGTGATCGCGCCATCGGTCACCCATTGCGGATGCGTCTCCAGGATCTTTGCGGGCGAGGAATTATCCTCTAATCTCTGGTTGTTGCGATACATGGCAAAGCCTCTGGCATCGGTATCGGGACCGCCAAATGTCAATGTGCTTGCACCGCTCACCCAGTTGGCATCGACGGCGCGGGTGTGCAGGTCCAGCCCGGAGCTGGCGACCGCTACCTTGATATCCACAAAGAAGGATTTGCCCTGTGTTCCGCCCAGCACCGGAATCAACACGCCAGCCGAGTTGCGGATTCGCCAGTAACTGCGATACGAACTGGAGGAGGTGGGTGCCGTAAAGTTAACAGAGAGATCCACTTCTTCGCCGGGCGGCACGTTTCCAATCGTTTGTGGAGACGTGCCACCCATCTGGTCACCGCTGTCGAAGACCAGTGTGTATCCAGACCAGGTACAGGCGCCCGCGTTTCGCAGACGCCAGGTTTTTGTGAAGGTAGCGCCCGGGGCGATCTGCGATCCGTCTGGGATCGTGATGTCCCTTACGAACTGCGCCTGGTCACAGACCAGGGTTGCCGATGCCGCGGGGCGCGATGTCGATGCCGGTAAGGTAGGGACAGACAAGGCGGTATTCGTCGCTACAGAGATGGGCAGGGTGGGCGTGCTGAAGGAGGCAGGCTGTGTCAACTGTGCCTGCACGGTGAGGGCAGCAGCCGTGAACACGGCATTGGATTGTTCGGTGGGAGTTGCTGCTGCGCCGGACGGCAAGTTACATGCTGATAGGATAAAAATGAGAACAGTCAGAATGGAAAGGATGCGGGTATCTTTGAGCATTTGTTTCTCCTCTTTGTGCTTAATAATTTTACACAAATACAACACGAATACAGACGGAGGGATATTCTGCTTTGTTCCTAGGCGGCTCGATATAGGGGCAGTGGCACTGCCCTTGCCTGCGACACTTGCGCCTGTGCGCAGTGCAGGTGAGCATCCTGTGGACTGCTGGCGGAACATCCCATAATAAAAGAAACCCCTCTCCTGATGGAGAGGGGCGGAAGATTCAGTGTAGGCAGTTTTATTTCTCGTAAGGCTGCCCGTCTGCAGCCGGAGGGATCGCACGCCCGACAACGCCGGTGAGAATAATCATCGTCACGATGTAGGGAGCCATCAGCAAAAATTCTGACGGGATGGGGACACGCAAAATCTGGAGCTTCACCTGCAATGAATCGGCGAACCCAAAGATCAGCGAGGAGGCGAACGCACCGATGGGATTCCATTTCCCGAAGATCATCGCGGCAAGACCGATAAAGCCTTTTCCGGCGGTCATGATCTCGTCGAACCGGCCTACGGAGCCAATGGTGAAATACGCGCCGCCGATCCCTGCAATCATCCCGCCGAGGATGACGTTGATGTAGCGCACCAGATGGACATTTACCCCCAGCGTATCTGCCGCTTTGGGATGTTCCCCAACGGCGCGCGTACGCAGTCCCCAGGGAGTTCTGAAAAGCATGAGATGCAGAGCAATGACCAAAAACACCATCAGGTACACGATGATGTTATTTTCGAATAGGGTGGGACCGAGAACAGGAATCTTGGAGAGTAGAGGGATCTTGATAATCGGAAACGTCCCCGAATTGTTCAGGGTATCTGTGGCTCTCTCCAAAAAGCGCGAACTGATAAAGGAAGTGGTGCCTGCGCCGACGATGTTAATTGCCACACCGCTCACGATCTGATCTACTTTGAAGCGGATCACCAGGAAGGCATGCAGAGCTGCAATCAGTGCCCCTGCCAGGATCGCCATGAGCAAGCCAATCCATAGATTTTGTGTGACCGTGGCAGCGACCACCGCGACCTGGGCGCTGAGGAGCATGATACCTTCGATGCCGATATTGATGACCCCTGCCCGCTCGCTGACCACGCCGCATAGTGCGGCAAGAGCAATCGGCGTCGCCCGCACAAAGGAACTGCTGATCATCCCCGTCAGGTTGAAGGATTTATCTTGGGCAGCCCATGTAAGAAACGCGATGATGAAGGTCAGTGCAATGACACCGAGCACGACTCCCAGCGAGCGTATGCCGCGCGACAGGTGGAAAGCGCCGATAAACACTGCAACGGCAGCCATGAGAAACACAGTGGCTTGCGAGGGCACAATGATATTGGGAATCGTCACAGCTTCCGACCCTACTAAATTCATACCAAAGGTTGTCGTGACGCCTGCTTCCGTATCTAAGCCGAACAGGAGAAAGATCAGCAAGCCCACGCCGATGAGGACAAATCCATAAAGCGTCTGGGATTTCCTTGTGCTGATCGGGATCACGTGTCCGACAGGTGGTGTTGTAGTCGTTGTTGTCATGGATGCCTCTAGCTTCCCCAACCGCGCGTGAGGACGGTCTCTTCTGTTTTGATGGTCGGAATGCGGTAGATCCAGCGGATGATGGCCGGTGCAGCGATAAAGATGATGACCAGCCCCTGAATGATCGAGATGATGTCAATCGGAATACCTGCCATCGACTGCATCTCTGTCGCGCCGCTGCGCAGGAAGCCGAACAGCAGCGCCGCCAGGACAACGCCAAAGGGATGGCTTTTCCCGACGAGGGCGAGAGCGATGGCATCGAAGCCATACCCCGCCGCAAAGCCCTGTCCCACCCAGTGATCCACGCCAAGCACCTGTGCGCTTCCTGCCATGCCTGCCAGCCCGCCTGCCAGTGCCATCACAAACACAAAGTTCTTAACGATGTTCATGCCCGCATAGCGAGCGGCATCGGGGTTGGCTCCCACAGAGCGGATCTCAAACCCAAGCGTCGTCTTGAACAGGAACCAGTAGACAATGTATGCCATTACAAGAGCCAGGACGAAGCCCCAGTTGAAACGCAGGGGGTCGGCAAAGAAGCGTGGGAGCTCCGCCGTAGGCTGAATATTCGGCGTGACGGGGCGAAAGCCGGAAGCCTGCATCGGTCCGTTCAATAACCAGTCGCTTAACCGAAACGCGATCCAGTTCATCATGATGGTGTTGACCACTTCGTGCGCGCCGAACCGCGCCTTAAGATAGCCGGGTATCATGCCCCAGACTGCCCCTCCCAGAGCGCCTCCTAATATTGCCAGTGGAAGGTGGATAAACGCAGGAAGTCCCCTTATGCTATATCCCACAAAGGCGGAACATAGTGCACCGATGAAAAATTGTCCCTCGGCGCCGATATTGAACAAACCGCAGCGAAAGCCCACTGCAACCGAAAGCCCGGTCAAGATATAGGGTGTAGCGGTCACCAGACTCTCGGTGAAAGGGTAGAGTGCTCTGACCAGAGCCTGATTTTCGCCGGTGGAAAAATATACCCGTATGCCTTCGATCAATGCCGGAAGACTGCCAAAGGAACCGCGGAACAACGCACCATAGGCTGTCAGGACGTTTTCACCAATTGCAAGGATGAAAATGGCGCCAATGATCAGACCACTGAGGACGGCAAGCGCCGGGACCAGCAGTGCCTGCCCGAGGGTTCCCCCGCCGATCCCCTTTGGTTTCGTCGCTTTGACGGTGGCTGTTTGGGTCACGGAAGCCTCTCTTCCTTTTGTGTGGATTCAGATGGGTGGACGCCCGCCATGAGCAGACCAAGGTTGTCCTTGTTCGCATTCTTTGCATCCAGCACATCCATGATTTGTCCCTTGTACATCACGGCGATTCGATCGGAGAGAGCCAGGATTTCATCGAGTTCTGAGGAGACGAGCAATACGCCCGTCCCTTCATCACGCTTCTTGATGATCTGGTTGTGGATGTACTCGATCGAGCCGACGTCCAGGCCACGTGTCGGCTGTGATGCGATCAGCAGCTGAATGGGACGTGAGAACTCACGCGCCACGATCACCTTTTGCTGGTTGCCTCCCGAGAGGGCAGAGGCATTGACGTAGATATTAGGTGTGCGTACATCATATTGTTTGACTAGGGTCTCCGCGTTGTTTTGGATCACATTCTCCTGCAGCGAAACTCCCTTGGCAAAGGGCGCCTCATAATACGTACAGAGCATCATATTGTCATAAATGGGGAAGGAAAGGATTAAGCCATGACGCTGCCGGTCCTCCGGGATGTGTGCGACTCCATGTTCCAAAATTGTCCGTGGGGATTTATTGTGGATCGCAGTGCCTGATAAATAGATTTCGCCACTCTCCACAGGCAGCAGACCGGTGAGTGCATAGACGAGCTCCGTTTGCCCATTCCCCTGCACACCTGCGACGCCGAGAACCTCCCCTTTGCAGACGTCGAAGGATACTCCGTTGACCGTCATGTTTTTGCGCTCGTCCCGAACATAAAGGTCATTTACTTTCAGTACGTCTTCGCCGGGTTTGGCAGGCTGCTTCATCACCACCAGGTTCACGTCCCGCCCGACCATCATGGATGCAAGGATTTCAGGGGTCGCATCCTTGGGATCAATGGAGCCAACGATGCGTCCAAGCCGAAGAACGGTAATGTCATCCGCCGCGTTCATCACTTCTTTTAATTTATGGGTAATGAAGATGATGGACTTGCCTTTGTCGATCAGCGTTTGCAGGATCCTGAACAGCCCTTCCACTTCCTGTGGCGTTAATACGGCTGTCGGCTCATCAAGGATGAGGATATCTGCCTGGCGATATAAGACTTTGATGATCTCCACACGCTGTTGAATGCCTACGGGCAGGTCTTTGATATAGGCATGCGGATCGACTTCCAGCCCGTATTGGTCAGATATCTCACGGATTCGATCTGCCACTTTGTCGTGATCCAGAAATACGCCATTTTTCGTGGGCTCCACCCCAAGCATCACGTTCTCAGTAACCGTCATAACGGGTACAAGCATGAAATGCTGATGCACCATGCCGATCCCGCGGGCGATGGCATCGTTGGGACTCTGGATGTCTACTTCCTGGCCGCGCACGAAGATTTGGCCTTCATCGGGCTTATACAAGCCATATAAAATATTCATCAGGGTGGTTTTGCCTGCACCATTTTCCCCCAGCAAAGCAAGGATCTTACCTTCGCGTAACGTGATATCTACCTTATCGTTTGCAAGCACGCCGGGAAATCGTTTCGTAATGCCGCGCAGTTCCAAAACGTTTGTCATCGCAAGACCCTCCGCGTACAAATGATGGATATGGCTCATCCGCTAACGTTCACAAACTTACAGAAACAAGTTGGCAAACATTAACGGACGATCACCAGGGCTTTAGATAAAAAGGTCGGGGAAGCAATTGCTCCCCCGACCTTTCGTTCTTACACTGACAGGTGAATTACTCGGGCAAGGTTACTGTGCCGGCGATGATATCGGCTTTCAGCTGGTCGAGCTCGGCAGTCAGCTCAGACGCCGCGCCACTCACTTCAGCGAGTCCTACACCTTCGTTCTCAAGTGTACCGAGGTATACACCGCCGGCAAATGAGCCATCTGCCACAGATTGCGCGGCATCGAACACCGCATTGTCTACGCGCTTCAGCACGCTGGTGAAGATCACATCGCTGTATTCGCTGGCGGATACGGTCCAGTCGGTGTCCACGCCGACGATGCGGCAGGAGCCGGATTCCTGGCAATAGGCAGCGGAACCAAGTCCAACAGGTCCGGCCACGGGCATGATGATATCGGCGCCTTCCTGCACGAAGGACTCGGCATTGGCGCGGCCATCATCGGTGGATTCAAAGTTCCCGGTGAACACGCCGTCGTTGTCGGCGGTGCTCCAGCCCAGAACCTGTACATCGGTGCCCTTTTGCTCGTTGTAGTAATTTACGCCAGCCTCAAAACCCTTCATGAAGATGGTCACGGGCGGGATGTTGATGCCGCCGAAGGTCGCGACTGTGCCGGTCTGCGTGGAAGCAGCAGCGGCGTACCCAGCCAGGAATGCGGCCTGGTCAGTGTCGAATGTGAGGCCCATGACGTTGGGCAGTTCGGTCGCGGAACCACAGGTCTCACCTTCCACAGCCGTATCACCGAAGCAGTCCGGGTAGGAGTAGTCGACGATGGCGAACTTCTGGTCGGGGTTGGCTTTGGCAGCGGTTGCGGTATCCACACCCAGGAGGAAGCCGACAGTGACGATCAGGTCTGTGTCCTCATCGACGAACTGCTGGATGTTCCTGGCATAATCAGACTGCTGCTGTGATTCCAGGTATTTGGCTTCGCCACCGAGTTGTTCAACTGCGCGTTCGGCACCCGCAAAGGCGGACGCATTGAAGGATTTGTCATCAATACCGCCGAGGTCTGTAACCTGACCTATGGTGATTCCTTCGCCACTGGCTGGGGGTTCGGTCGCCTCCCCTGTGGGGGCTTCCGTTGGGGCTTCCGTGGGAGCTTCTGTCATCGCCTCGGTTGGGGCTTCGGTCACAACTTCTGTCGGGGGCTCGGTAGCAGCTGGCGTTTGCGTTTGGCCTCCGCCGCAGGCCGCGAGGACCAACGACGCGATGATCAACGCAACCATAGCAAAGTAAGACTTTTTCATGGAATTTCTTCTCCTCGTTAAACGTAGAATATTAAGTTTCATGGAATAGCGGGACGGTTGGACTTTGCTGGCGTGGCACCTCCTTCACCTGTATAGGATTGTCTTGCGATGGAATAGAGCGAGTAGTGTTATGATCAAGAGAATCGATGCTGATAATCTTGTGTAACATGCTCTGTCGCATTATATCAATAAAAATTCACAGAGACGTGTAAGAAGACGCAGCTTTCTCCCCAGGCTTCGCCAGCAATTGTACTGCTGGCGGGCGGCAGTGCAACTGTCGCCATATCATTAGCTTATGGTTTTTCCGAAGGGACATTAGTCTCGATCGAGCCGTCCAGCAGACCGGCATGGATCTCTTCCATCGCCGCCTTTACCTCCTGCGGAACTTGATTGTCCAGATCGTGGAAGGGAGCATAGGAGACGTCACCCAGATAGTTTCCGCCTGGAAAGCTGCCGTTCTGCGCCAGCTGAATCAGCTCGAACACACCGGGCGTGATCAGCTTCATGGCGCTGGAAAGCATTCGAGGAGC
>JAICRQ010000590.1 GCA_025966435.1 Anaerolineales bacterium
CCTGCTGCTTCTTCGATGCGTTTTACATAAGTCTGCGCATTCGCAGATAAATCCTCAAATGACCTTGCTTTGCTAATATCTTCCTTCCAACCCGGGACAGTCTCGTACACAGTTTCCACGTTTTCCAAGCCATAGGCGTCTACATCCGCATAACGGACGGGGTCACAGCTCAATTCATAGCGCGTACAAATTTTGATTTCCTCTAATCCACTCAACACATCCAGCTTGGTCAAGCAGATTTCTGTCGCGCCGCTCAATTGGACGGCTGTCCGGACGATCTCCAGATCGAGCCAGCCGACGCGCCGCGTGCGCCCGGTCGTTGCGGCGGTTTCGGCAAATTTTTGGTACACGTCACTCTCAGTATCATGGATTTCTGTGGGCAGCGGTCCCGCGCCGACGCGCGTTGTGTACGCCTTTGTCACAGCGATGACGTTCGTAAGATAGCGTGGGGGAATCCCCAGCCCTGCAGATGCCGCGGAGGGGATCGTGGTCGAAGCGGTCACAAACGGGTACGTTCCCCAGTCCGTATCCAGGAATGTTCCCATCGCCTGTTCCAGTAAGAAGTGCTTGTCTGCTTTCAGCCCGTCCTGCACAATCGAAAATAGCTCTCGGATATAGGGCTTTAATTTCAGGTAATATTCGCGATAGGTATCGCGCACCTGTTCATACTTTAATGACTCGCCGCCCAGGGCAGTGATGATTTTATTTTTCAGTTCCAGTTGCATCTGCAATCGCGACTCGAAGGCTTTGCTCGCGAAGTCGCTCCAGCGGATGCCGTTATAGCTGACCTTATCGGCGAACACCGGACCAATCCCCCGGCGTGTGGTCCCTGTCGCGCCAGCGCCTTTTGCTTCCTCGTATAGCCCATCCAACATTTTGTGATAAGGCATGATCAGGTGTGAGCGCGGTGAGATCCACAATCGTCCGTCCACGTTTACACCTGCCTTGTTCAGCAGCTCGATTTCGTCGATCAGCACTTCGGGATCGATTACTACACCGCCGCCGATCAGCCCTACTGTGTTGCGCGCAAAAATTCCCGAGGGAACTAGATGAATTTTGAAGGTGCCAAACTCATTGATGACCGTATGACCCGCGTTGTTTCCGCCGTTGAAGCGCGCCACATAGTCTGCCCGCTCCGCCAGATAATCCACTACTTTGCCTTTACCTTCATCGCCCCACTGCGAACCGATGACTGCTGTAACGCTCATGAGACCTCCAAGAATGGATAATCGTTTTTCGAATATTCGAGTATCGATTATCGAATTGTTTCATCCACCAGCTCGGCGGCAAGGCCAATATATGACTCTGGGGACAGTGCTAATAGACGGGTGCGGGTTTCCTCTGCGATATCCAATGACTCCACCCAAAGTCGATATGTGTCCTCATCGAATATGCGTCCTCTCGTTTGAGTCTTGAGCGACTCATACGCGTTGCTTTGTCCTGTGGCACGCAAAATCACCTGCGCGCCCTCGCTAATGACTTCCCAATGCTCGTTTAATTCCTGTTTGATGTTTTCTTCATCTGCCTCAACTCGTGACATGCCGCGTGTGATATTGTTCCATGCCAGAAGCGTATGCCCGAATGCGACGCCAAAGGTCCGTCGCACCGTTGAGTCAGAGAGATCGCGCTGCAGCCGTGAGATGAGCAACTTCTGCCCGTAGTGGGTGAGAAGTGCGTTGGCAATTCCGAGATTGCCTTCCGCGTTTTCGAAGTCAATGGGGTTGATCTTTTGCGGCATGGTGGAAGAGCCAACCTCTTCTCCTACTGCCTTTTGTTTGAGCATCCCATCGCTGATATATCTCCAAATATCTTGCGTATAGTCAACAAGGATGGAATTGGTTAATTTGATAGAGTCAAAATATCGTATCCAGTTGTCGTATGGGAGGATTTGGGTTGTGATGAGATTCGGTTCCAGTCGAAGGCTGGTGATGAATTCTTTACTGAAGGCGATCCAATTAATATCTGGTGCGGCAGCTTGCCATGAATTAAAGTTTCCCACCGCGCCTGTCAGCTTGGCTTCAAATTTATGATTCGCGATTTCCTCGCGGGATTTAAGGAGACGGGCCAGGTAAACAGCAATCTCTTTCCCCAGAGTAGTAGGCACCGCCGGTTGACCGTGAGTCCGGGCGAGGAAGGGCAGGGCACGGTACTTTTTTGCGAAATCCCGCAGGGATGCAATGAGATTATCGAGGGCGGGGAGCAAAACTTCATCTCGTGAGTCGCGCAGTGCAATGGCTTGGGCGATGTTATTAACGTCTTCAGACGTCAGACCAAAGTGGATATAGGGGTGAAGTTCA
>JAICRQ010000064.1 GCA_025966435.1 Anaerolineales bacterium
ATCCCGGCAGTGATCGCCGACAGCACGATCATCGCCGAGGGACGCCTCGAACCGGTCCACTATGCCGACATCGCTTTCACCGCCAGCGGCCGCATCAGCGAAGTGCTGGTCGAAGAGGGCCAGGAGATCAAGAGGGGCGAGGAGCTCATCCGGCTGGGCGATGCATCCGATACACAATATGCCGCAGCCCAGCTCGAACTGGTCAGCGCTCAGAAGGCGCTCAATGATCTGGCTAATGCCTCTGGCGCGGATCTGGCGCAAGCCGTTATCGATCTCAAGGAAGCTAAGGAAGAGTTTGACAAGGCAGAGAATTACCTGACCTATCTACAAAACGAGGACAAAGTTCCGCAGACTGAAACTCGCTCTTACATAGTGCAGACGCGGCGGGGATATGAATACCGCACTCGCACCAAGCATTTCAAGGGTCCTGCGCCTGAGGATTGGATCATCGAAGCCGAGAATGATCTGGCTCTCAAGAAGGCCGAACTGGACGCCGCGCAACGCACCTACGACCGCTTAAAGGATGGCGCAGACTCGGCGCAGCTGGCAGTTCTGGAAGCACGGCTGGAGGCAGCCGAAGCAGGGGTGGCAGCCTTCTCTGTCATCGCTCCCTTCGATGGAGTGGTGGCAGACCTGAATGCGAAACTCGGGGGATCGATCAACGCCGGGGAAGCGGCAGTTACCGTTGCGGATTTCTCGCAGTGGCTGGTGAAAACCACTGACCTGACCGAGATCGATGTGGTGGCGCTCTCTGAAGGACAGCCTGTGACTATTACGCTGGATGCCATTCCGGATGCAGCGCTTACCGGCGAAGTTCTCTCGATCGGGCAGACCTTCTCAGAGAACCAGGGCGATATCGTCTACGACGTCACTATCCTCCTCACCGAAACACATCCATCCATGCGCTGGGGCATGACTGCGGCGGTTACCTTCGAGGATTAATCTACCGTTCTTATTCTGGGAGATTCCAGCCTATTCATTCAACTTTGAAGATTGCTTCTTTCGAATCGATCACTTCCGCCTTGAGTTTCCCTGCGGATAGTTCGCGCAACTCGCTCTGAAACGTCTCAAATGAATCGACCGGGAACTGCATGGTCATCGTGATATCCTCAGCAAATTCTTCGTCGAGAATTTCCCCTTGCTGACGGGGAACCAGCAGCCTGACACGCTCTAACAAGTTATAGGGGATAGCAGCCATCGCCACATGGACGGAGACTCGCCGCCCGCGCCCCACTGCGTTGACAACCATCTGCGCGGATTCGGTATACGCCTTGACCAAACCACCTGTTCCCACAAGTGTTCCACCAAAATAACGCGTAACCACGACTGCCACGTCGCCAAGCCCGCTGCCGCGCAGGACTGCCAGCGCGGGCTTTCCCGCTGTCCCCGACGGCTCGCCATCGTCGGAAAAATACTCAGTAACGGTGTTTCCCCCACCGATGATGTATGCCGGGACGTTGTGACTCGCATCCGCAAATTCCTTTTTGATGCGCGCAATAAACTCCCGCGCTTCTTCAACGCTAAAGGCGGGTGCCAGCGTAGCGATAAATCGCGAGTTGACGACCACATGTTCACGCCGAATTTCGTTGAGAGGAAGGGAATACGTTTTGGACATTACCAGAAATCCGAGACATTATGGAACGTCTCGGATTTCCATTTTAGCACCCATCGGAACTAACTTTACCTTGTTTAAAAGGATGCCCAATCCGATTCTTTCCAGATGCTGATATCTGGCATCCCTTCAAACAAAGTGCCGAATGCGGCAGCAACTTGCGGATCGCTCATGAACTTCTGCAGCCCCTCGAGATTGTTCCAGGTGTCAATCGCCAGGAATTCTGTCGGGTCATTAGGGTTGAGGTGGGGCCTATGCCCTATCGCACCCATCGGACGCGTCATGGCAGAAAGCTTTTCTACCGTCGCATCATGTCCCATTTGTGCCTCTTGAGGGGTGCCCTTCAGCTTGCCCCGTACTACTGTTATGTAATTCATTTTTCTCTCCTTTGGTTGGTTTACAATATTAGACGGACGACACGGTCAAAACTGTGCGGTCACGCTGCACGAGATTTTCAGCGCACAATTTTGGCACGATCAACCGTCATATATATGTCAAACTTTCTAGCGGAGAACTTGCCTATGGCAAACGCTCAAACCCGAGAATCAGAGGTGGCAAGACAGCTCGCCGCAGCCCAAAAGGGAGATATGAACGCATTCAGTGAATTGACCGAACCTTATCGTCGCGAACTACAGGTCCACTGTTATCGTATACTTGGCTCCCTATATGAGGCGGAAGATATGGTCCAGGAGACCATGCTGAAAGCCTGGAAACGATTGGACTCGTATGAAGGGCGCGCTTCTTTCCGAGCCTGGCTATATAAAATTGCGACCAATACCTGCCTCGACTTGCTTGATCAGAGACGAAGCCGACGTCTGCTTCCGCTGGATGTGCGATCACCGTCCGACCCCAGCACATCCATCCTACCTCCTGCAACGGAGATGACCTGGCTGGAGCCCTTCCCGGACGACTGGCTCCGCGACGCGAGCGCCCTCAACCCTGAGGCACGTTATTCGGACCTCGAGAACATTTCCCTTTCTTTTATGACTGCCCTCCAGTACCTGCCGCCGCGCCAACGTGCGGTTTTGATTCTGAGAGATGTACTTGACTTTTCAGCAAATGAAACAGCGGAGGTGCTCGAGATCACGGTTCCCTCCGTCAATAGTGCACTCCACCGCGCTCGAGTAACTCTTGCTGAACGTTATGAGGAACGGGAACTCGAGTCTTCGGCATCCCAAACAGACGATGAAAGAACCCAATGGCTGCTCGATCATTTCATGCAGGCCTGGGAAACCGCCGATGTAGACGGTCTGGTCGCGCTTCTTAAAGAAGACGCCGCGTTTGCCATGCCACCTTCTCCGTCCTGGTATCAAGGTCGGGAAGCAATTCACCAGTTTGTCGCAGGGACTATCTTTGGCGATGCGGGAATGTTTGGTGGCAAGGCTGATGGCCGGTGGCGGCTTTTGCCCACAAGCGCGAACCACTCACCTGCATTTGCCGTTTACCAACGCGTTGAAACAAATGACTATCGAGCTTTTGGTCTGCTTATTCTTGAAGCAGATGGAGGACTCATCACAAAACTCGTCAGTTTTATTGACCCATCCCTGCCATCCCGCTTCGGACTTCCATAAATATTATGAACCAGGTAAGGTATGTCTTTCCTATCTGAATTTCTATCCCATTTGCCCGGAAGCTTGCGCAAGCTATACACCAGCTTGAAGACGCCTTTCGCCATTCAGGAATATCTCGATAGCCTGACCTATGTCGCCGAAGAGCGCGATCGTTCTCCTCTGAACGTGATGCTCGATGGACAGGCTCACTGCCTCGATGGTGGGTTTCTCGCAGCTCTGGCCTTGTGGCGAATTGGATTCAAACCTCTTGTCATCGACATCATGCCCAACACGGGCGTGGATGACGATCATGTGCTGGCGCTCTACCAAATCGAGGGGCGCTGGGGCGCGCTGGCAAAAACGAATTACATCAATCTGGGATTCCGCGAACCTGTTTATAAAAATCTGCGCGAACTGGTGATGACATATTTCGAGCATTACGTCAGTATTCACCAGCAAAAGGTGCTGACTGGCTATACTCGACCCATCGACGCCTCGCGCTACACCCACCTCCGTTGGGCATGGGATGAAGCTGGAGCCAACACCTTGTATCACAAACATTTCTACGGCCGCAAAGCGATCGCGCTGATTACCCGAAGCATGGCAAAACGTCTGAACCCCGTCACGGACAAAGCCTACCAAGCGGAGACATTGCACACCAACCTGAAAGAATCCTTTGGCAATCGAGCCGTATCCGGTCACGGAACGCGATAAACCTATGGACATTCTCGAACAACTTTCCCAGATTCTCTCTCCTGAGCGCGTCCTGACGTCTTACCTGCATCGCACGGCGTATGCGAACGACGCCTCATATTTTCATCTTGTCCCTCAGGCAGTCGTCCAGCCCAAGTCCATCAGTGAGATCCAGGCTCTCTTCAACTTTACGCAACGATCCCGCATCCCTATGACCTTCCGCGCGGCCGGGACAAGCCTCTCCGGGCAGGCAGTTACGGATGGGATTCTGGTGGATCTCTCCAGACATTGGGGAAACTATCGAGTCGAGGACGAGGCGCGCCTGATCCGGGCACAGCCCGGAATCGTCGGCGGGTTCCTCAACAACGTGCTCAAACCGTTTGGACGTCGTATCGGACCGGACCCTGCCTCCATCGACGCCTGCATGATCGGCGGCATTCTTGCTAACAACTCCAGCGGGATGTGCTGCGGCGTGGCCGAGAATGCCTACCGCACAATCCACTCGATGACATTGGTCTTGCCCAACGGGTTTACGCTTAACACGGCGGACACGAACGCCGCTCAGATCTTCAAAAATGAGCAGCCGCATATCGCCAACGGCTTGCTTGAGCTCAAGCAGCGAATCCTCAATGCAACGGCATCATACAAGGGGGAAACACTTGCCGCGAAAATTCGCCGCCGTTACCAGATGAAAAACAATAACGGCTATCTACTCAATGCCTTTCTCGATTTCGATACCCCGCTCGACATCCTCATCCACCTCCTGATCGGCTCCGAAGGGACTCTTGGATTCATTGCCGAAGCCGTACTGCATACCTTGCCGGACTATCCACGCCGCCACACAGGTCAGCTTTATTTCAGAAACCTTCAGGATGCCGCGTCCGCGATCCTGCCTATCAAGGAGTCCGGTGCCAGAGCAGCAGAGATCATGGACCGCGCTGCGCTGCGCGCGGTGCAGGGCTACCCCGACGTCCCTCCTATACTCCGCGAACTCCCCGACGGGGCGACAGCCATCCTCGTGGAGTATCAAGCGCAGGATGCAGACTCCATCCTCGGCTTCAAAAAAGCGGCGGAACAGGTCATCCAGCAGATTCGGCTGCTGCATGATCCGGAATTTACGGATGACCCGCTTGCGCAAGCCGCGTTATGGAAAACTCGAAAAGGCATCATCGCCTCGATCGGAGGGAGGCGCGCACCCGGAAGCACCTGCATCAACGAAGATGTGGTCTTCCCGGTTCACCATCTCGCCGAGGCAGTGACGGACTTGCAGCATCTCTTCACAGAATTTGGCTACCCGGATGGCGCGGTGTTCGGTCATGCCAAGGATGGCAACCTGCACTTTCTCGTCAACCAGGCATTCAAAACTGACGCCGATATTGCTCACTATGATCTATTCCTGCGGGCGATGGTAAAGATCGTCAGCGGAAAATACGATGGGGCACTCAAAGCCGAGCATGGCACCGGACGCAACATGGCGCCGTTCGTCGCCACGGAATGGGGCGATGAGGCCTACGCGATGATGCGCGATTTGAAATCGTTGCTCGACCCCGATAACATGCTCAACCCCGGCGTAGTGATTAACCCTAATCCGAACGCACATATGACGCACGTCAAGAACATGGCACTGGTCGCGCCCGAAGTAGATAAATGTATCGAATGTGGATTTTGCGAATCGAAATGCCCCTCGCGGCGCCTGACCCTGACTCCGCGTCAGAGGATCGTGGTACAGAGAGAGATTTCACGGTTGAAGGCGTTCGGTTCAGACTCACCCGAGCTTGCTTCCGTTATGGAAGACTTTAATTACTCTGGCATCGACACCTGCGCCGCAGATGGACTCTGCGCCACAGCCTGCCCCGTTGGCATCAACACCGGCGAGTTCATCAAAAGCTTACGCGCCGGGGCAATCAGGAATGACAAGGCTGCACTATGGATCGCAGAGCATTTTGGATTGGCAGAAAGAGCAATCGGGTGGAGCGTCCGGATGGGGCATGTCGCTGAAAAAGCAATTGGCGCAGACGGAGTTATGTCTATTTCCCTCGCTGCCGAAAAACTGATGGGTGTCACTCTTCCCAAGTGGAATCACTCCATTCCTTTGCCCGCTTCGATTCCGCAACATGCAGCGCAAAGAGAAGATGAAAAAGAGTTTATCTACTTTCCCTCCTGCATCTCGCGACAAATGGGGGCCCCGAGTATCAAGCCTCAGGTTTCAAGCTCACTAAGTGAAGCGTTCCTTAAGATTGCGCAACGCGCTGGCACTGCGCTTTGGATCCCACCTGATGTCACTGGAACCTGCTGTGGTATGCCATTTGCGTCCAAAGGTTACTTAGCCGCTTACAAATCCACGTTGCACGAGACCCTGCTCAAGCTCTGGGATTGGTCCGAAGAAGGCAAATATCCCATCATCATGGATACGACCTCCTGCACCCACACAATACGGACTTGCTCTGATGATCTCGATGATGAAGATAAAGAACTCTGGAAGCGACTAACGATTTTGGACAGCATCGAATTCTTGCACGATTATGTTCTACCGAAACTCCATATCAAACCTCTGAATGAAGAAGTCATCCTCCACCCCAATTGTTCTGCACGCAAGCTGGGGTTGGATTCCAAGCTGTTGGGGATCGCGCAGAAGTGCACAAGGTCCGCAATTGTCCCACTCAACCTCGGTTGCTGCGCCTTCGCTGGCGACCGCGGACTTCTCTTCCCGGAGCTGACTGCATCTGCCACGGAGAAAGAAAGTGCCGAAGTAAATTCACACGAGTACGACGGTTATTATTCCTCCAACATCCCCTGTGAAATCGGCATGTCTGAAGCGACAGGAAAAGCTTACATATCGATTGTGTATTTAGTGGAACGAGCCTCAAGTCTGTGAAGAGGATGACTCCGAAGATGCCAACATTTGTGGGGAAACCAAGCTGAGGAACAGCAAAAGCAGACCGATACTTGCCACTCCGCCGATCGCAAACATTGTCCGAATGCCCCACAACTCTGCCACAAATCCTGCCAGCATCGCTCCGATAGGTCCTATCCCCCAGCTGATGAAACGACTGGCGCTGTACACTCTCCCAAGGAGTTCAGCGGGCACAAGTCGCTGTCGAATGGAAGCCACGAGAATCACCCAGATCGTGGCGCCCATCCCGGCGAAGAAGGCTGCGGCTCCCACCGCGAACGGATTCGTCGTCAGCGCGGGAACTCCCACTAGTAAGATCGTGCCGACGAAATCTAAAGCAAGAGCGTTGCGCATTCCGAAACTTTTTTGCAGACGCTCGCAGATGGCAGATCCTAATAATCCGCCAATCGCCATCGCCGTCAGGAAAACACCATACTCGAATTCGCTTAACCCCATCGGTCCCGGCTTCACTGCATAGAGCACGGTCAGCACGCCCCAGCCAGACCAGAAAAGGTTCATCGAAGCGGTGAACAACGTCAGGTCACGGATCAGCCGGTCCTTCCAGAGAAAGCGCAGTCCTTCCGTCACATGAGCCCAGAACTGTTGTCTGGTTTGTAGGTCGGCCTGCGCTTGCACGCGAAACGAGCCTCGCATCATCAGGAGAGCCAGCCCGGCGGCGAGATACATCAGCGTGCTGGAGCCTGTTGCGATCGCGAAGCCCAATCCCGCTAGATAGCCTGCCAAAGGCGGACCAATAAAAGTATTGGTCACAGTCTGGGCGGCGGTCAGGCGCGCATTCGCCCAGGTGAGGCGTTCCTTAGACACAACTGACGGCACAATGGACGTTAAGGCCGTGTCAACGAGCGTTTCCCCGATTCCCAGCAGGAGCACTGCAATGTACAGCATGGGCAGGGAAGCATATCCCATCATTACTGCCAGCGTGAGGGCGGAGAGAATCAGCAGGCGTCCGCCGTTGACCCGTAGCATGATCTTGCGCCGGTCCGAGCGGTCTACGATGCTGCCCGCTTGCAGAGCAAAGATCAACCACGGTAGACTCGACATCACGCCCAGCGCGGCGATCAGCGCAGGTGACCTAGTCAGCTGCGCCGCCAACAGAGGCAGCGTAACTTGGTATAGTCCATCTCCCAGATTTGAAAAGCTATTTGCACTCCATACCTTCCAAAAGTTGGCATTAGAGGTATCGGATGCGACGAGGATATCTGTTGCTACGCTTTCAGATGCCGGGCTCGTTTCCATGGCTTTTCTCCTTTACCGGGTAAATCGATTTTGATGGTAACATCTTATCGTAAAGCTATTTACCTGTCAAACTTTCTTTGATGGTAAAATAGACCCATGACAGAATTTGTTCGGACTCTGGAAACGCTTGAGCTGGTGGGCGGCGCGCTGTGTCTGGATTACGTCAATACGGTCAATTCGCGCGTCAATATGGAGCATGATTATTTGACGCAGTATTCTGATCTGGTAGGATGGACGAACAAAGTTGGGCTTCTCCCCCCCGCGCTGGCAAGTCGAATCCAAAAGCAGGCAAAACAGAATCAGCAGAATGCAAATGAGGCTTTGGATAGAGCACGTGAAATTCGAGAATTGCTTTACAGGTTGTTCTCCCACGCTGCTAGTGGTTCGGAGCTGGATAAGAAGGATATGGAGATACTCGTTGGCTTGTATGGGGAGGCAATTGCACGCGGCCAATTTCTGAAACAGGAAAACCACTATATAACCACCTGGAAGCTCGATGAGACCTTCGATGCTTTGCTACGGCCCATTGTCCACTCGGCAGGCGAATTGCTTTTATCTGAGGAGCTTGCTCACGTGAAAGAATGTCCGGGGTGCGGATGGCTGTTCATGGACACATCGAAGAATCAGAGCCGTCGCTGGTGCAGCATGAATACATGCGGGGCAAGAGACAAGATGCGTCGGTATCACAAAAGAAAACAAGCGAGGTAGCCCCCACCCTGCCTCCCCAAATCCATAAGGAATATTAAATAAATTATGAAAAAATCAATGTGGATTTGGGGGAGGTGTCACGTAGTGACGGAGGGGGTCGAATTCCTGTATAATCCCCTCACCGCAACCAAAGACAGGAGCCGCACATGCCGGGACGTATCGAGAACACAGTTTTTATTAGCTACCGCCGCACAAATCTTCCCTGGGCGCTGGCAATCTACCAGGCTTTGACCCAGCGTGGCTACGATGTTTTTTTCGATTATGAAAGTATCAAGAGCGGGGACTTCGAGCAAGTCATCTTTCAGAACATCAAAGCGCGAGCTCACTTTGTAGTGATCCTCACCCCATCTGCTTTAGAACGCTGCAGTGAGCCAGGGGATTGGCTGCGCCGTGAAATTGAAACCGCTATCGATGAAAAACGTAACATCGTCCCACTATTTTTGGAGGGGTTTAGCTTCGGGAGTCCGGCCATTGCCGAGCGGATGACGGGAAAATTGGAGCTGCTCAAAAAGTACAACGGCATGAACGTGCCGGCGGACTACTTCGAGGAAGCTATGGAAAGGCTGCGGCGGGAACGATTGAATATTTCCCTGGAGGCGGTCCTGCACCCTCTTTCCAGCACCGTTCAAAAAGCCGTAGAGGTGCAGCAGACCGCTGCCAACAACGCTACGCAGATCAAGCAGAAGGAATTAAGTGCACAGGAATGGTTCGAGCAGGGATATAAGCACCTACAGGAAAGCAACTACGATGCGGCAATTCAAGCCAACTCATCTGCCATCGCTCTCAAGCCTGATTTTGCCCTGGCGTATGTAAACCGCGCCGCAGCTCGAGTAGATAAAGGTGAGCTTGAGGAGGGTATCCACGACTGTAACCGGGCGATCGAATTGGATCCTCACATTTTCAATCCCTATTACATCCGCGGACTTGCCTATGACCTGCAAGGCGATCTCGAAGGAGCAATCCGGGACTACACGGAGTCAATTCGTCGCAACCCGAATCATGCAGAATCCTATTTGGGTCGCAGTAAGATGCATATCACGAATCATGCCTGGGAAAATGCTATTGCCGATGCGTCCCGGGCGATCAGCCTCAGCCCCAGGATGGCGCGGGCGTATAACAACCGAGCTGTTGCCCGCCTGAACAAGGGAGATATCGCGGGCGCGATCAAAGACTGCAATGAAGCGATCCGCCTTGAGCCTGCTTTTTACCTGCCCTATTACAATCGAGCCACTGCCCGGCTTCAGCAGGAGGATACGGACGGAGCAGTCCTCGACCTTACGGAGTCAATCCGGCTGGATCCGAATTATGTCAACGCCTACCTGGATCGAAGCTATCTTTATCTGCTGAAGGGAGAGCTGGAAAATGTCGTACAGGATGCTGACCAGGCTATCCACCTGGATCCCATGAACGCTATTGCCTACAACAACCGAGGGGTCGCCCGCCTGCAGATGAAAGATCTGGATGGGGCGATTCAGGATCTAACCGAAGCCATTCGCATCAGCCCCGACTTTGCACTTCCCTACGGCGCCCGCGGAGACGCCTGGTGGGAAAAAGAGGACTATTATCTGGTCCTCGATGATTATCAAAGATATCTCGATCTGGGCGGAGAAAATCAGGACCTGGTGAGCCAACGCCTCGCCGAAGCAAAAAATAAGCTGGGACTTGACCCCAAGCCAAAACCGGAAAAAAGCAAAAAGCCGCGAACAGGACGGGCAAAAAACTGAATTCTCAATGCAGACATAATGCGTCTGGTCTTCCTTTTATAATCTCCTCACCGTTGCTCAGTAAGTCGGGTTGGCAACCCGACCTACTTCAACTACCGCCAGGGGCCACCTGTGACGGGGAGCATCAAAAGACCGTTTTCAGCTTGTGGCACAGGAAATAAGCTCATGGCAAAAATTTTCATCTCTTATTCCCGTAAAGACATCGATTTTGCAAAGCGGCTCACGGGAGAATTGCAGAAGAATAATGTGGACTTCTGGATCGACTGGGAAGGTATTCCTCCGACGGTAGACTGGTGGAAGGAAATTGAAAAAGGGATCGAAGAGGCCGACATCTTTTTGTTTCTCATCAGTCCGGATTCCACTACATCCAAAGTCTGCGGGCAGGAAATAAATTGCGCCGTTCGGAACGGAAAACGCCTCATTCCCATTGTAGTGCGCGAAACCCAGTGGGGAGAGGCGCATCTACCTCTCGGACATCTCAATTACATTTTTTTCCGCGAGCAGGATGATTTTCAGGCTGCACTTCAATATTTACTGACCGCAATTCACACAGATTATGACTGGGTGCAGGTACACCGTCGTCTACAGGTCAAGGCATTGGAATGGGAGAGGAATAACAGGGAAAACAGTTTCCTGCTGCGCGGCAAGGATCTGCGGGATGCAGAAGCGCAATTGAACGTTAACAGTGAAAAAGAACCTCATCCTACGGGCCTTCAACTTGAATATATTGCTCAAAGCGCCAAATTCCAGATGGAGGAAGAAGAACAGCAACGCGAAAAAGAGCAGCGGATCGAACTTGAGAAGAAACTGGGGTTGCGTTTACGCCGTCTCACCTATTTTTTAATCGGCGTTTTTACAATCGCCTTCATTGCTCTATTCTTCTGGCTGAACACTATAGTGGGGGATCTCGCTGTTAACTCCGTTAAAGATCAAATGATGGCGATTGCAGAGACTGCCATC
>JAICRQ010000610.1 GCA_025966435.1 Anaerolineales bacterium
AACATAGGGGCAGTCCTTGTAGCGTGTGAATATGGAGGTAGTAGTGGGAAAGATCTGCTCACTGCTCTGGCAGTTGCGTACCAGGTGCAGTGCCGGTTGAGCGACGTGGCGCCAGTCCGCGCGGAAGGATTTGATCATACGACCCAGGGATCGTTTGCCGTTGCCGCAGGTGTGGCGAGGGCTCTCGGGCTGGACCCGGTTCAGACTGCGAATGCAATTGCCATCAGCGGGACCGCTTTTAACGCTCTACGGGTGACTCGTACCGGTGCTCTTTCCAACTGGAAAGGGCTGGCGTATCCGAACACTGCCTTCGGGGCACTCCATGCAACATTTCTGGCAATGCGTGGCATCACCGGCCCAGGGGAGGTCTTCGAAGGGAATAAAGGCTTTATGGATTCAATCAGCGGTTACTTTAAGCTGGATTGGTCAAAGGAAAATCTGGAGCGTATACCACAGACGATTGTCAAAAGATATAACGCCGAGATCCATTCTCAATCTACCATTGAAGGTGTGCTGGAACTCAAGCAGGAGTATCAATTTACCGGAACTGACATCCATCGAATCGACATCGACATCTTCGATGTGGCATATAACATTATCGGTGGTGGTGAAGAAGGGGAAAAGATGACGGTGCATACCAAAGAAGAAGCCGACCACAGTCTGCCTTATATTGTGGCTGTGGCTATTCTGGACGATCAGGTGATGCCGGAGCAATATCTTCCGGAACGCATCGAGAGTCAGGATGTCCAGACGTTGTTGCGGAAAGTGCTCGTGCGCCCGCTGGATGAATTCAGCCGGCGTTTTCCGGCTGAGATGCCATCTCGCATTCGAATAACGCTCAACGACGGGCGAGTTCTAACCAGGGAAAAACGGGATTATGAAGGATTTCTAACCCGTCCTATGGGATGGAATACGATCACCAAAAAATTCGAGCAACTCACACAGGCACGCATCTCTCCTCAATTGCAACGAGAGATCGAAGATGCAATTGCAAACCTGCATAATATTCACGTGAATGAGCTTACAAGCCTGCTGGGAAAAATCTAATAATTGCCAAAGGAGCCGATATGATAAGCCAACTAAAAGATGATCTTGACGAGAGGGCGTTTGCCTTCCTGAGAGTCAATGAGCGCGAGACGAAACCCCGCAGCCGTGGTGTCACCGAGATTCGCGGACCCTATTACACCCCGATGGGCAGGCGCTACCTAGAAGACGTCCTAGAAACGATGGGTACCTATATCGATGTGCTCAAGTTCGCCGGAGGCTCTTTCAGCCTGATGCCGCGCAAGGCAGTCAAGGAGCTCCTGGACATTTGCCATCGTTACGATGTGTTGGTTTCCACGGGAGGTTTTATTGAGCATGTCCTCACACTTGGACCAGAGGCTGTCGATCGTTATATCCAGGAATGCAGGGAAATCGGGTTTGATATTATCGAAATATCCAGTGGCTTTATCACCATACCCACGGATGACTGGCTGCGCCTGGTCGAGAAAGTGCAAAAAGCTGGATTAAAAGCCAAGCCAGAGGTCGGCATCCAGTTTGGGGCGGGCGGCGATACGACGGCAGGTGAATTGGCTGCCGAAGGCACCCGTGACCCGGAGTGGGCTATCCTACAGGCAAAGCGCTTTGTGGATGCTGGCGCTTATATGATCATGATCGAATCCGAGGGGATTACCGAGAATGTCAAAGTGTGGCGAACCGATGTGGTCGCAAAAATCATCCAGGCTCTCGGTCTGGAAAAACCGATGTTCGAAGCGGCGGACCCGGAAGTATTTGCCTGGTACGTCAAAAATTATGGCGCGGAAGTGAATCTGTTTGTGGATCACAGTCAGATTGTCCAAT
>JAICRQ010000275.1 GCA_025966435.1 Anaerolineales bacterium
GACGGCGAAGACCACCGAAACTGCAAATAAAAGAGGCTGCTGGACATCCAGCGAGTAACCGAAGGCAAATACAGCGACCAGATATCCCAGTACCATCGAGAGCAGAGATTGGATCACGTTCGCCAGATTCTTACCAAAGACAATGACCTCGAACGGCGTAGGGAGTGCCACAAGCGACTCAAGCGTTCCGCTCCAGCGCTCGGCGTTGATGCTATTCCCGGAGATAAACAGCAGACTGGACCATAGCCCCGTCAGCCCGCTGCCCACCACGACAAACATCGCCGCGTCTGGGCCTTTGTCTTTGAGCATCCACAGACCCAGCAAAGCAATAATAATAGGCTGGAACAGCACCGTGAACAAGATAAACCCGTCCATCAATTGCTGGCGGATGGTCATCTCTGCCACAACCAAAATCGTCCGCCAGTATTTGACAAGCATATGAACGTTCATGCCTTGCCTCCCACCAGACGGACGTAGGCATCCTCCAGCGTGGGCTCGCGGACGATCACCCGCCCAACCCTTAATCCCTCCAGCGCAGACATAACATCAGGAACCGCTTCCGCACCGCGCGCGGTTTGAACGAGCAGAATCTGTTTTTGCCCCTGCTCTTCGACAGAGATGGAATCGGTAAATGGAAGTGCGCGCAATTTTTCCAGGGCACTTTCCGGCGCGCCGAACGTTTCCACCTCGACCACGTTCAAGTCCCGCACGTGAGTCTTAAGCCCACCTGGGGTATCGAGCGCGATGATACAGCCGTGATCGATCACAGCGATGCGGTCGCATAGCGCGTCCGCTTCGAACATGTAGTGGGTCGTCAGCAGGATCGTCTTCTTTTCGGACTGAAGATTGAGAATCACCTGGCGGAACTCGCGCGCCCCGACCGGGTCCAGCCCGAGCGTCGGTTCGTCGAGGAAGAGGACATCCGGGTCGTGCAAAAGCGTGCGCGCCACATGCAAGCGCTGTTTCATGCCACGCGAATATCCCTGTACCTTTTCATCGCCGCGCCCGTTTAAGCCGACCATCTCGAGCAGATAGGGAATCCGCTTTTTAGTCACATCCGGGTCGATGCTATAGAGGCTCGCAAAGTAACGCAGATTGTCGATACCAGAGAGACGCCAATAGAGTCCGCGCTCGCCGCCAAAGATAAAGCCGATGCGCTTGCGGACCTCATCCGCCTGGTCCACGACATCGAACCCTTTCACGAACGCTGACCCGCTCGTGGGAATGAGAAGCGTCGTCAGCATCTTGACGGTGGTCGTCTTGCCAGCACCGTTCGGTCCCAGCAAGCCAAACAACTCGCCCTCTTGAATCTCAAACGAGACATCATCCACAGCGACGATCTCTTTCTCTGTGCGTTTAATGACGCCGACGTGAGACTTAAACGTCCGCCGAAGATGTGAAACCTCGATTGCGTTCACCAAAGTGTTTTGCATTGGATTCCTTGTTTGTGGGTTCTGGGATTGTACACTCCACACGCTTCTTTTACAAAGGATTCGGGCAGCGTGCCGGGTACACGATTTTACAAAAAGAAAAGCGGATGAGCTGCTCTGCCACTCATCCGCCCAGTTCGAGATCTGGTTGTACTAAATCCCCGCGTTGCTCAAGATCGTCATCATTTGCGAAATCATCATAGTCAATTCAGGATGCGAGGTTTCGAAGTGGTCAATCGAATCTTGAAAACGTTCGAGCATGGATTCGTCGGTGTCCTCTTGCTCGTCGGAGCGTTCCCGCAGACGGCGTATATCCGCTTCCAGGCGGTGCAGCCGCTCACGCCCGGCTTCATCCGTGACATCGATTCGCTGAAGTTGATTTTCAAGTTTTTCGAGGAGGTCGCGCAGGTTCTGGTCAGTCATGGAAAAGCATCTCCTTTCCAGAGATAGAAACAATCTGCAATTTATACGACTATTTTACAACGTTTGCGCCCGGTATATTAAAGAATAATGGATTTCCCTACCTACCCCTCCGGCGCGGTAAATCTTATACTTGTTTAAGCCTAGTGAATATCAAAAGGAGAATGCTATGTCAGGTGAACAGATCTTGGTCTGGATCGTGATCGGCGGGATCGCCGGGATTCTGGCGGAAGCCCTGGTCGGCGGGTTGAGGTCCGGGCTGATTGGCGCGATTGTCGTTGGCATCCTGGGCGCCATCATCGGTGGCTGGTTATTCGGCGTATTGGGCGTCAACGTCGGGACCGGGCTCGTGGCAGAGATTATCAAGGCGTTAATCGGCGCGGTGCTCCTGCTGCTCATCCTGCGAGGGACTCGCAGACTGTAATCCAGCCTGCCCGAATCACTCTTACGAGAGATCGATCAGGCGGAATAGAGTATGTCTCTATTCGCTTGTTCGATCTCTTCGTATATTTTCTTAACGTCCTCTTTCATCTCTTTTGAGACACCAGCCGTCTGTGGGATGAACTTAACCAAGTCGCGCGCCTGCCGCAATAAGTCCTTGATTTTAGCAATATACGAAAGATCGTTCTTGCCCAGTTCAGGCGGAATCGGGAAGTCGCGCGCCTGTTGAATTAACTCACGGGCGCGAATGACACGTTCTGCAGCGGGGATCAATTTAGCCATAATCACTCCTGGTCTTGATTTTACTATGGGGTAAATACACCAAATGAGGTTTCCCTCTTGACAGGGCGCTTTCAATAATATATAATGCAATCGGTTGCATAAATCATTATGACGAAGAGATCTGTCCGTACTATTGCTGATATTGCCAGGCTCGCCGGAGTTTCCAAGTCCACGGTCTCGCGGGCGTTAAACGACAGTCCGCTGATCGGCGAAGAGACGAAAGCAAAGATCCGCTCGCTGGCGCGGGAGCATAACTTCCAGATCAACGCCCCTGCCCGCCGGTTGAGCATGAGGCAGAGCCGGACGATTGCCTTTGTCACTCATGCTTATCACAAGGACTTCTCGGTCGCGGATCTCTTCGGACTCGAAATCATGGGAGGCATTTCCAGTGGCTTGGCCAGCCGGGAGTATGATCTGCTGGTGATCCATGTGGACCCGAACGACACGAAATGGGCGCACCAATACTATGAGACGGGGCGAGTGGACGGCTTCATCCTGATGACTTCCACTCGCAAACAGGCGCATGTGAAAGCTTTGCTGGAACTCGGCGCTCCGTTCATTACATGGGGCATCCCTCAGCCGAAGCAGAAATATTGCTCAGTAACCGGCGATAATGTTACAGGCGGCAGGCTGGCAGCCGAACACTTGATCAGTCTGGACAGACAAAGGCTTGGTTTTATTGGCGGACCTTCCTATGAATTGGAAGTGCAGCATCGTTTGGCCGGCTATGAGGAAGCCCTGAATGAGGCAGGCAGAGAAATCGACCAGGCCCTGATTGAACATGGTGATTTTTCGAATACATCCGGTGCCGAGGCAATGAAGCGTTTGTTGAAAAAGGCACCTCAAGTAGATGCCGTCTTTGTCAACAGCGATTTGATGGCAATCGCGGCCATGGATGCAATCCGCGAAGAGGGACGCCACGTGCCCGGCGATGTTGCTGTCATCGGCTACGACGATCTCTCCATTGCGGCACACAGCAATCCCCCGCTGACGACCATCCGGCAGAATATCCCATTGGCAGGAAAAGTCCTGGCACAAAACCTGATTGAGTACTTACAAACAGGCATGGTCACGAATGTATCCATTCCCGTAGAGTTGATTCTCAGAAAATCTGCTTAAATTACCGGTCTCTTTTTTTAGCCATCTTTGCAACCGATTGCATGAAATTACTATTCTACGTCTTATGCAGAAAGGAAAAGAATGAATATCCAGCCCTCCTTTACAAACATGCGCAGCCACCTGTCTTACCAATTCTCTGCCCTGCGGAGACACGCCCTACGGGAGTTACTGTGGGCCAAGCTCAGCGGCAGGAAGACAAATCTGGCGGTCTTTCCTGAGGAAGCGCCAGAAAAAAGTCCCAACAGAAGATTTTTCAGTGTGCAAGAGATTCCTGTGAACCAGATCATTGGGACGCTCAACAGGCAGAGTGATTTCGATCGCCGGTTCCGCCCGCTCAATAAATATCTGCAAGACCGCTGGGTCAATACCTATCTGGCTCTTCAGGGCGAGGGTTGGGAGCCAATTCTCGCGCATAAGGTGGGGGAGAATTATTACGTCGAAGACGGGCACCATCGAGTATCGGTGGCACAGGCGCTGGGGCTCGCATTCATCCAGGCAAAGGTTTGGGAATACCCCTGCCTGGCAAAAGGACCAACGACCTGCGTACCCGATGAGGCCCCGGATCGAGGTTCCATAAAGGTGTATGCCTGGGCAACTGATTAGGGACAGTTATACAAAAAATACCTCAGAGTGCTGATCACTCTGAGGTATTTTTGCTGAGCCAAGGCAACCTTCAAACAGCCGGCGACCTATTTGCGCTTACGCGAAATGGAAATATGAGTTCTTACTGGAATACGTTGCCAAGCAGGTCGGGCGATGGAAAGCGAAGGAAAGAGTCTGACGACAGCCCCGATCAGCTTCTCGATTAAGCCTAACATATCGTCTCCTTTCTGATCAATCCAGATATTTGCAGGACAGGAAGAAGACGACACGGAAGTGGTGTCTGTTCTCCAAACATCAGGAAAGCCAATGTCGAATATCTATTTACTATAACGAGAGGCAAGCAGAGATACTACGGACTACCATAAATACAAGATTAGAAAATCCCTTTAGAAGGCTTCAGCCCTCTTCTTCAGGAAGAGGGCTGAGTTCATATTCACAAACTAGAGTTCCTGCAGAACTTTTTTAGCTGCCTCCACCGCCTCTGAAACGCGATCGAGTTGCTCGATCAACACATCCTGGCCTCGATGTTTAAGATCGCTGGACCGCCCCCTCAATCCACCCTTCAGGTGCTCTGCCTTAGAGACAACCTGAGATACGCGATCTTTCATGCTTTCTGTCGTGCGGTCGCGCAGATCCATGGCTTTGTCCTTGATCTCCGACCTCATCTCTTCACCGGACCGGGGCGCGAGCAGCATCATCGCCGTAGCGCCGATCAGCCCGCCGACGACAATGCCAGTCAAAACATGCCGAGTCGCGTCCGTCATCTCCTGGTCCTGCCTGTTCTCATAATCATAATCGTTCATAGTACTCTCCTTATTTTATCCGATTTTGAGTTCCCGCTTGCCACAAGCGGATCACCGGTTAGCAACAACAGACGCGCAACAAGAAAACGCTGCGTAATTGTTATAACGCTCTAAACTTCTGTCTGTTATGCGGGAATTTGGCTGGCAA
>JAICRQ010000132.1 GCA_025966435.1 Anaerolineales bacterium
AGAATTGCTGCGATCCGAATACAAATAGAGCACTCTTTCCCAGACGCACTACATCACCATGTTTGAGGTTGGCGGAACGTTTCCTGACAGCCCGGCCGTTGACAAATGTTTCACCGCCCAAGTCCATCAGAAAATAGTTGTTATTTGCCATATACACTTTTGCATGCTGGCTGATGATATGGGGGTCGTTGAGGCAGATTTCGTTCACAGGATCGCGACCGATATAGCAGGGCAATTTCTCGAGCGAAAAGCTCCTCCCGGATTGCGGTCCGTGCTTGATCTGTAAAATGGGCGTCTGAGGAGCAGTCGGCGCGTTTGAGGTGGAAGTCATTCCGATCTTCAACCACTTGAATGCCCCGAACAGGATTCCGCCGACCAGAAGAATGGATAGGATCACAATTGCCCAGGCGGGAACGCCGCGATTGGCAGCGGGCGGTGGTTCCAGCGGAAGGACGGAACCGGTAAGCGATTCCGTTGAGGCTGCTCCCAGCGCCCTGTCAATCATGAGAGCTACGCTTTCTTTCGCCACGGTCACATTCCCGACCGGAGCCGCAAACCCCGATTCATTACGGATGGCAAGCGCTGCGCTTTCCAGCATAAGGTTCGTCTGGCAGCCGCCCAGGGCTTCGAACCGCACCTCCGCCAGGACTCCGCTGATCGTTTGAGGCGTGGTACTTGCATACGAGCCATCTGCCAGTCCGGAAATTTGTGGCAAAGGCAAAGCATTCATACCCGGCACCTGGCTGACTGCATTGATCGGTTTCAGACAGGCAGGATCATAGCGGATTTGGAATGTAAATCCCTGAATAGGCGTGGCAGAAGACGCATTTAAAGTGGCGACGACTGTTTCGCGGGTCTTATAGTTCGTTGTGTCCACGGTAAGCCAGATGCCTTCGGTGCTCTGGGCATTAACAGTGATTGCAATCGTGAACGCCAGAACGATCGCAAGGAGGAACGCAGGAATAGATCTCATAAACACTCCAGAAACAGAGGGAGGGCGCACCTTGCGGATGCGCCCTCTTGCGCAATTACGGATAACTGACTTCCCAGACGGTAGGACCGGTCTCGCGATAATTGGCGGCGAGGAGTTCCAGATCCAGCACGTTGATCACGCCATCATTGTTCAGGTCAGCGGCTGAAGGTGTGGTGCCGTTGTAATTCATACCAATCGTTAGTGCATCGAACTGGTCGATCACGTTGTTGCCGTCGATGTCGCCAGCCAGAAGCGCGATATCCGGTTTCGTGGCTGTGCTCCCAGCCGGGATATTGGCAGAACCCTCCGCGCTCAGGAATCCACTGGCAGAGGCTGCAATCGTATACGTTCCACTAGGAGCAGTCAGACTGAAGGTGCCATCTGGAGTCGCGGTTACAGAGGTGACAAGCTCATCCGAGGCGTTATAGAGGCTGACTGTGACCGGCTTGCTGGCGATCACCTTTCCTGTGATGCTGCCATCCGGCAAAGCAGTGGGTGTGGCTGACGGCTCTATAGGTGTAGATGTGAATGTAGCAGTGGGCGATTCTACCGGTGTGGACGATGTTGGTGTCGCGGTCTCGACGGGCGTTTCGGATGTGGGAGTGGTCGTTTCTACCGGCGTAGGCAGTGTACCGGTCGGCGTTGGGGTTTCGACGGGTGTTTCCGAGGTGGAAGTCGATGTCACAGTGTCAACCGGTGTGGGCAGTGTACCGGTCGGTGTAGGCGATTCGCCTGGAGTTGACTGCGTAGCGGTCGGCGTGATATCAAATGGAGTCGGGGTGGCGGTGGGCGTTGATGGTTCCCCAACAATTGTCAGCGTGTCACCTGTTGATGGAATGCTTGTAAGAAGATTATCTCCCTTGGATACGCGCGCCATACATTCGATCGTGGTCTGCCCAGCTTGTAAGCCTGTGGCATTAAAGGTGAAGGCAGCTCCGCTGGTGGTGGCTCTATTACCATTGCTGCCAGCGATCGCAACAATGAAACTACCATTTTGTGGATCATTGATCGCTACAGCCGAATCAGGGCCAAAGAGATTGGTCGCCGTGATATTGCTAACCTGTACCAGTGTTGAATTATAGGTACAGGTAAATTCAGCGCTGGTATAGCCTCCTGCGGCGATATTGTTCAAGCTCACGGTCACAAGAGCACTTTCACCAGCCATCACGGTCTCTGGATCCACGCGTGTAGAAGCAGACGCCTGGCTTTGCATGATCTCCCGGATGGTAAGCATATAGAGTCCGGAGCCTGATTGAGGCTGCACCTGGATGGAATAGCTTCCGGCGGATTGGGTACTGGTCAGTGTGCCAACGCCATTAGCCAGTTCGCTGCCGTTTCCGTTCAACAGGAGAAGCAGCGGAACCAGGTCGCCTGTGATCGGCGTCACGTTGACAGTGAATGTGTGAGTCGCCGTGAACGAAAATTGCCAGTTCTCATAGAGACTGGTACTCACAAAGCCGAAGTAGGTGGCATCCCAGAATGAAAGATCACGATTGACGATAACGGGGTCCGCGGCTTCGGCTCTTACGGGCTGGCTGCTGCCAACCATGCTGAACAGCAGTACGAAAAGGATAAAGATTTGAAAAAGGCGCTTTGTTGTCATGGACACATTCTCCTCTCTGAAAATGGTTTTCGGAAGCAATTCCGGCAGAGCACAGTCCAATCTTTATGACCAGATCACAAATCCATCAAAGTTCGCTTTTCCACCCAATCACCGGAGATGGATGTATCTCTTATTAAATTATTCTGTCTCTGTAAGGGAGATTACACTCTGAACTCCATTGTATAACTCTGACATTGATTATCACGTTGCAATTGAATTGCCGGGGTGTTGCAAAACAATTGCTGAATGACCAGTACCGAGGGGTGAGGGCAGAATCAAAAAGAGACGAGCTTTACAAAGCTCGTCTCTTTCTTCTTGATGCTCTCAATAAACTTAAACCACCAGACTCACCAGCCTTTTGTTCGCTACGATGATCTTCTTTGGTTCTTTGCCTTCCAGGTATTTTTTCACCGCCTCGCTTGCCAACGCAGCGGACCGGATCTCTTCTTCACTGGCGTCAGCCGCGACGGTGATGCGCCCTCGCACTTTGCCATTGATCTGGACGGGCAGTTCGATCGTGTCTTCCTTCGCGGCCGCTTCATCGACCTTCGGCCATTGCTGCTGATGGACCGAGTAGGGCTTGCCCAGTTGATTGGTCCACAGCTCTTCGGCGATATGCGGAGCGACAGGTGCCAGCATCTTGATGTAAATCTCTGTGGCTTCTTCCCATTGTGTTGTACCCGCCGCGCCTGCTTCACGCGCCCTATACATCTCGTTCAGCAGCTCCATCAACGCTGAGATGATGGTATTGAATTCAAAGTTCTCGAAGTCATGAGTCACTCGTCGCAGTGTTTGATGGACGCGCCGTCGCAGGTTCCGTAACACTTCGCTTGTGGGCGTTTGAGACTCAGCCGGGACCATATCCGTAAACAGCGTCCAGACGCGGCGCAGCCAGCGCGCACTCCCTTCGATGCCCTGAGAATCCCAGGGCGCACCCATGTCCCATCGGGCAAAAAACATCAGATAGGCGCGCACCGTATCCGCGCCATAGCGCTCCACCAGCACATCCGGCGCGATCACATTGCCGCGGCTCTTCGACATCTTCTCGTTGTCTTCCCCCAACACCATGCCCTGATTGCGCAGCTGCATCATGGGCTCGCCGCCTTCTGTAATTCCTGCATCGCGCAGCGCCTTATGGAAAAAACGTGTATACAGCAGGTGCATCGTGGCATGCTCGATGCCGCCGGTGTAAGTATCCACAGGCATCCAGTAGTTGTACTCGGCATCGTCGAACGGACCCTTGTCGTAATGCGGCGACAGGTAACGCAGGTGATACCAGGATGAGCACATGAAGGTGTCCATCGTATCGGTTTCGCGTGTGGCGGGCTCGCCACAGACCGGGCAGGTCGTGTTTTTCCACGTCGGATGCTGCTTCAGCGGTGATTCGCCGGTCGGCTTCCACTCCACATCTTCGGGCAGCATTACGGGCAGCTGGTCTTCCGGCACAGGATTCCACCCATGCACGTCGCAATAGATCATGGGAATCGGCGCACCCCAGTACCGCTGCCGGCTGATCAGCCAATCGCGGTAGCGGTAATTCACCGCGCGCTTTCCAATGCCTCTCTCTTCCAGCCATTCGACGACAGCCTTGATCGCCGGATTCTTCATGCCTTTGTCATTCGTAGCACGCGTGCCATTGAAAGGACCACTGTTAATCATGACGCCTTCATGCTCGTGGGCAGCTTCCATAGTCTCGCCGATCAATTCGACGCCCTCCGGCTGGATGACAGGGATGATTGTCAAGCCGTACTTTCGGGCAAAGGCGAAGTCGCGCTCATCGTGCGCCGGGACCGCCATGATCGCGCCCGTGCCGTAGGACATCAACACGTAATCCGCGATCCAGATGGGAATGCGCTCGCCGTTGACAGGGTTGATCGCATACGCGCCGGTGAAGACGCCGGTCTTCTCCTTGTCCACTGCCTCGCGCTCGATATCCGATTGGCGGGCGGCTTGCGTTTTATACTCCTCGACCGCGGCTTTATGCTCGGGCGTGGTGATTTTGTCCACCAGCGGATGCTCGGGGGAGAAGACCATGAAGGTCGCGCCCCACAACGTATCCGGACGGGTAGTAAAGATCTCAATCGGGTCTCCGGTTTCCGTCTTGAAAATGACCGAAGCGCCCTCGCTGCGGCCGATCCAATTGGTCTGCAGGGTCTTGACGCGCTCGGGCCAGTCGATGTCATCGAAGTGCAACAGCTCATCGGCATATTTCGTGGTTCTAAAGAACCACTGTTCCAGTTCTTTTTTGATCACCGGCGTGCCACAACGTTCGCAAACGCGTTCCTCGCCGATAACCTGTTCGCGCGCCAGCGTCGTGTTGTCCTTGGGGCACCAATCCACGGCAGACATCTTGCGATATGCCAGTCCCATTTTGAACAGCTGGATAAAGAACCACTCGGTCCATTTGTAATAATCAGGGTCGGACGAAACGGTTTCACGCTCCCAGTCGAACATGGCGCCCATCGAGCGCAGCTGCGTCCGCATCCGTTCGACGTTTTCGCGCGTACGCTTCATGGGGTGCACGCCTTCTTTAATTGCCGCATTTTCCGCCGGCAGACCGAACGCATCGAAGCCCATAGGGAACATCACGTTATAACCCTGCATCCGCTTGAAACGGGCGCGCGCATCCGAAGGCACCATCGCATACCAGTGACCGATGTGCAGATCCCCGCTGGGATACGGCAGCATTGTCAGCGCGTAGTGTTTTGGCCGAGTCTCATCGATCACCGCACGGTATAGCTTATCCGCTTCCCATTTTGCCTGCCATTTTTTCTCCAGAGCTTGCGGCTGATAAGACCTGTCCCGTTTGGTAGTTATATCTGTTGTATTTTCAACTTTTTTCGTGTCTTCCATTCGTTCCTCATTCTTGTTGGTCGTAGATGTCAAATTCCATGTAGTAGGTAGTTTTTCAGTTAAGCGTAAGGAGGCGCGGAAGAAGAGGCCCTTCTTTCCAAAAGATATAGTTAATTCGAATTCGCTTTTTCATTCGAGCCTCCTTTTGAATTTGACGATAGACGATAAAACCGTCCATGGTCGAACGTCCATCGTCCACTAAAAACAAAAAATCCTTCATCCACATCAGGGACGAAGGACTTCCTCCGCGGTACCACCCGGATTCGGTTGAAGGTTTACAGGTCAAAAGTTACAGGCTCTCCTTAAACTTTGAACCTTCCAACATTCAAACGCTCTCTAGAGCTATAACGGGCTTTCCCGGCGGCGGCTACTCTGCAGCTTCACTGCGTTCACCGGCACAGTCTCTCTTTCGAGCGAACAGGCGAGTTCGGTCTTATGCTGCGCTCCCGATGGGCACGGCGCTGGGCTCTCACCTCTCTTTCCCAACTCGCTGACGGGATGACGTACTACTCCTGTCCTGACTTTTGTGGGGCGGGTTGGCAGCCCGCCTTACATTGTGGACCCAGGGGGATTCGAACCCCCGACCTTCTCAATGCCATTGAGACGCGCTCCCAACTGCGCTATGGGCCCGGAATTTCAGTAATCAGTTGTTAAGGTGTTCAGTGACTGATTACTTGTCTATTATTTACGGTTCACTGAACAGGTGGACCTGAGGGGATTCGAACCCCTGACCTTCTCAGTGCGATTGAGACGCGCTCCCAACTGCGCTACAGGCCCAAGTCATTATCATCCCGCAGATGTGCGGGGAAGGCGTAGAACATTCTACTTGAGGCAGGAGGGGATGTCAAGCAAGCGTTCTCCCTTAGCATACAGGTTCTCGACAGAGAGCCACCTAAAAACTTTGAAAGGACCACACCGCCTCCTCCATTGTAAAATAGGTTTATTACGTTTCTAAAGGGAATCAACATCATGACAGACATCACCGCTTCCCCCATGTATCGCATCATGGACTTATACGAAGCCGACCGCCCTCGCGAGCGGCTGGCAGCTCTGGGGCCGCAAGCCCTCAGCAATGCCGAGCTGATCGCGATTTTGTTGCGTGTCGGCGTGACGGGCGAAAACGCTGTCCAGGTAGGTCAGCGTTTGTTGAACAAATTCGGCGGCTTAAGAGGGCTTCATCGCGTGCCGTTTAAAGAATTGATGGACCAGTATGGTCTCGGCGAAGCCAAAGCATCCCAGATCAAAGCCGCGATCGAACTGGGCAGGCGCCTCACTCTGGAATCCCCGGAAGAGCGTCCTGCCATCAACTCCCCCGCGGATGCCGCCGCGCTCGTGCAATATGAAATGTCTGCCCTGGAGCAGGAACACCTGCGGGTGATTCTGCTGGATCGCAGAAACCGCGTCATGGAAACGGTGGAGGTCTATAAAGGCTCCGTCAGTTCTTCCCAGATTCGGGTTGGTGAGGTCTTCAAAGAAGCGATCCGCAAAAACGCTTCGGCGTTGATCGTCACCCACAATCATCCCAGCGGCGACCCAACTCCCAGCCCAGACGATGTCGCGGTGACACGCGCGATCGTGCAGGCTGGGAAATTACTGGATGTGGAAGTGCTGGATCATCTCGTGATCGGGCAGGGAAGGTGGGTATCGCTAAAAGAACGAGGCTTGGGATTTGCGTAATAGGGGTAAAATTCGTTCTATCCCAAGACCTTATCAGGAGGCCGATCATGAGTCAATTTGACCTGTTCAGCCAGCCAGAAAATCAATTCTCATCCCTGGATGATGTGATCAATGCATTAAAACACATGAAGGATGACCCGCTTGCGGATGCGGGGACGAATGTCGTCATCAGCCGCGGCAGCCCGGATGCCAAACTGTTAATCATCGGCGAAGCGCCGGGTCCTGAGGAAAATATCAAGGGCAAACCGTTTGTGGGGCGCGCCGGGCAGATGCTCGATAAAGTCCTTCAGGCGGCGAATTTCGACCCCGAGAAAGACGTCTATATTACGAATTCCGTGTTTCGCATGCCGCCGGGGGAAGACGGCAAGGCTTTTCGGAAACCCACTAATGAGGAAATTGAATACTACCGGCCGTATGTCTTTGAGATCATCCGCTTGATCGACCCGCGCATCATCCTGCTCACAGGAAACGTCGCCTCACAATCCGTTCTTCGTAAGACTGGCATCACCAGCCTGCGCGGCAAATGGACGGAGCTGGATGGACGCTGGATCATGCCCATTTTTCATCCTTCTTACCTGCTTCGTAATCCTGTCAGGTCTCCCGGCTCTCCGAAGGCGTTAATGTGGGAGGATATTCGAGAAGTCCGAAAAAAGTATGATGAGCTAACCAAATAACCATTACGCTCGTACGGAGTTAGGGGTTAGATAACGCTATATACTTCTTTTCACCCCAAACTGCACAAACTCCCCTGTCGGCTCCTCCCACTCCACCTTTGATTCATCTACACGCGAAGAACGCGGCCCTTCCTTCATCGCCTGGATCAATCGTTCCACGTTTTCCCGCTCTCCTTCTGTCACAGCCTCAACCGTATCATACCCAACATTGCGCACCCAGCCGGTGAGTCTGCCAATCTGACGCGCGCTATATTCCACATGAGCTCGAAAGCCGACAGCCTGAACGCGCCCCTTGACCCAGATGTGAGCACGCACAATATTATCTTTTGATGAGGATTCCTGATTCATGACGATTTCCTTTTTCTCAGGGTGCTGACAATCCCCACCATGGGGATGATCAGAATCAAACACAACAGCACCAGATAGGGCGCGATGTTTTGCAAACCAGTGAGAACGAAATTTCTTCCCGATATGGCTGAGAGCCATTGTGATTCCAGGCGGGCAAGGTGAACACCAAAGGCGCGTTCGGGTCCACGCTCG
>JAICRQ010000010.1 GCA_025966435.1 Anaerolineales bacterium
AAACAGGGAGCCTTGCACAGGCTCCTGCATTTGGTATGTGGACTCGATTTCCAGCGTACGCGTGGAAAAATCTACATTGATACGGAACAGGATGTGCTTGATCTTTCCCTGTGCCAGGTCTGCGTAGGAAGCCGGGTCTTTGAATTCCATGTAGGGTACTCCAAGATTAAGTTGACATTATCTCGCTGCGCGCTACGTTAACAAAATCTGCAAACAAACCATACGCGGTCTCGACGGGTCCGCCCGCCATGCCTTCGCGTTCGGAAACGGTGATTGAATAATCAGGCAACACATCAGTACGAAACGAGATTCCCGTAGACGAGTTCATCATCCCATACAGCGGCGAGGATGAATCAACAAGCTCAGGAGCCACGCGGGCGTGGATTGCTTCTCCGGTTTTCTCCACAGAGCAAACCAATTTATAGCGCTTTCCTTCTGCGCTGGCTTTTTCGATCATGTCGCGCGTGATCCCGCGAATGCCGATGGGGTTAACCTGCTGAGGTGTAAACGGCGTATCCATCAGAACGGTGATGAGTGCTGCCACCTTGATCGCCGCGTCCCAGCCATCCACATCGTTGGTGGGGTCGGTCTCCGCCACGCCGACGGACTGGCAATACTTCACGGCGTTTTCATAGGATTCGCCATTCTCCATTCTCGAGAGAATGATATTCGTGGTCGCATTGAGGATGCCCTTAAAGGAAGAAAGCTCTGCGAGCGGGAATGTCTCACGGAAGACAGAGAAGACAGGCGAACCACCCAGAACCGTTGATTCAAATCCAAATGTTTTCTCCTTTGTCTTTGCCAGCGCAGTCAACTCACGATAGCCGTGCACGACCGGTCCCTTATTGGCGGTAATGGCGTGCATGCCAAGCTCCAATGCGGTACGGATATGATCGAGCGCGGGCTGTCCCGTCTGTGTGTTGACGGGTGAATTTTCGAACATGACGTGGGCGGAGGAGTGTTTAATGACAGAAGGGGAATCATCAATGTGGAAAGTGGAAAGTGGAGAAAGTGACTTTCCACTTTCCACCAATCCAAGTGCTTGCTCGATATCAAGTCCGTCCGGGTTTACCGCACAACCATGTCTCCCTGTGGAAATGCCTGTGAAAGAAAACGTGACATCATATTGCGTTTTGAGCAGATCCTGTTTGCGAAGCAGAAGCCGCGCCAGCGAACGGGCGACGTTTCCGAATCCGATGAGGGCGAGGTTGTAGTGCATGAGTGCTCCTTGCGAGGAATTACTAATTACCAATTACGTTCGAGACAGCTTACCTGGAATTAGCAAATAGTAATTAGTGATTGGTAATTAGAGTGGCGGCCAGGGCAGGGCGCGGCGGTCGCGGGGCTGACGGGGGAAGGTTCCCTTCTTAAGGATGGATTCCGAGCGGGCCGCAAGTGCCGCGAGTTCGCGCCGGGTAAGATACGGTTCAAGAGAAGGGAATAGGCTTTTAATTCCGGCAAGCGGCACAAGCAACTTCTGTGGAATCTTTTGTCCGCTGAAATCCCAAAGCACAGTGCGCAGTTTATCTTCTTCGTGGAAACAGATCCCGTGATCGATGGCATATAGTTTGTGCGTGCCATCCTCGAAGAAGACGTGACTCCCCTTGCGGTCCGCATTGTTACATAGGACATCGAAGAGCACAACAGGCTTGAGAAGCTGCCTGTCCTCATCGCTGAAGCTGAAGTAATGGTATTCCGGATCGTATTCGATGTACTGTTGGAGCGACCCCGCCCCAAAGGGGCCATCCTGACGAAGTGTGGTGAATGGTACGAAATGAAAGCCGAGATATTCGCTGACGAGATAAGCAGCAACTTCTCGTCCCGCCAGCGTGTTCTCGGGAAAATCCCAGAGCGGCTGTTCGCCGCGCAATGGTTTATACACAGCAGGATACTCGCTGCCTTCATGCTGAATAGCGACAAGGAAGGTATAGTTCGATCCAAAGGTAAATTGACCTTTGATCTCATACGTGCCACACTCGATGGCGGTTCGCAGTTGTTCCGTTACCATGTTTGGTCGAGTTTGTCAGAGTAAAAGCGGATGGCGCGCTGGTAGCGCAGGATGCCTTCGTCGCTGGATGTATTGGCAAGACTGTTCAGCAGCAGTTCCATCGCTTTTGAATGTTTCCCGATATTGTAATAAGCCATCCCAAGAAAAACCTTAAATTCATGAGAATCAGGGAATAGTGACAGGGCTTGTTGAAAGGTTTCAATGGATTTTTGATATTCGCCAATACAGCGATAGGTGCTCCCCATACCCAGCAGCGCGCTTTTCAGATCGTCGCCACTTAACCCTGCCTGAATAGCCTTTTCATAAAAGGGAATTGCTTCGCGTTCCAGACCGAGAAGATCATGGATCCACGCGCATTGATAATTTACCTGTGGGTCATCTGGGAATTGGGCGTGTAATTCGAGCAGAGCTTGACGAGCCTCTTCATGGTTTTCTGACTCACGTCGTTTTATGGCAGAGGCAAGTTTTTCTTGTAAAGCATTCATGAAGTTTTAGAAAACGTTGGTAAAACCTTAATGCTTATACCCATTCTTCTTTGGGCAGAAATGTCCCTCCGGTTCCTCGGGCTGACCGCACTGCGGGCAGACCGGGCGTCCGCGCGAAACCACTTCCACGCCCCAGCGTGCCAGCATCCGCACCTGCGAGCGCGACGCCCAGAAACGGACGACGGCCGCAGTTTCCTGGTCGTCTTCTTCGGTCAATAGTTCTTTGACAAAAAGCACGACCAGATCACGTTCCTTGTCATAGCCGAGGCCAATCTCGCCAACGCGGAAGAGCGGGTCCACGGGCGGATTGATACGCATCACTTCTTCCACATAATCACCTGAGGCGTCTGAAAGGTCCGGGTTCTGTTCGTCCACTTGCGCGAGGAATTGTTCCACGCCAATCGCGAGGGACTGGAGTTGCGCCTTTTCGATGATCACGGTGATTGTGCGCTGGTCCTGAAATGCTTGAATGTAAAAAACACGCTGACCTGGCTTGCCAATTGCGTCAGCGGTAATATGGTCACAGGGGTCTACATCGATTTCAAAACGCGGCATAGGTACCTTTGAAAAGGGAGTATACCAGTCAAGTATAATGCAATTGTCTATGTTTAAACACTAAGGACATGAAGGCGCACACAGGATTTTTTACTTGGTGTAGTTCCCTGGCGCCGCCTCCCCGGCACTTGTGCCTGCGCGCAGTGCAGGTGAGTGTAGTGGAGTGGAAGGGCAGGTGTGTGCCCTTTGTGTTTAGAAATGCCAAAGGAGATGGTTATGTACGATAAGAAGAAATTAGATGAACTACAAAACTCACTCGAAACATGGGAGGAAACCTCTTTAAAGAAAGCCTTATCATCCCTGCCCGAACGCACAGACGAATTTATCACAACATCCTCCGAACCGATCAACCGGCTCTACACCCCGCTCGATGTGGCGGATATGGATTACACATCGGATCTCGGGTTGCCGGGCGAGTACCCTTTCACACGCGGCGTCCATCCCACACTGCATCGCTCCAAGCTGTGGACGATGCGCATGTTTGCAGGCTTCGGCACTGCTGAGGAGACGAACGCCCGTTTCAAATATTTGCTCGATCAAGGGCAGACCGGTCTCTCTATTGCGTTCGATCTTGCCACGCTCATGGGCTATGACACCGACCAGCCGGAAGCCCTGGGCGAGTTTGGCAAGTGTGGCGTAGCCGTCTCCTCCCTGAGGGATATGGAGATCCTGCTCGATGACATCCCGCTGGATAAGGTGTCCACAAGCATGACGATTAATTCACCCGCCGCGATCATCTGGGCAATGTACATCGCCGCGGCGGAAAACAAAGGCGTGCCCGCCGATCAGCTACGCGGGACGCTTCAGAACGACATCTTGAAAGAGTTTATCGCGCAGAAGGAATATATCTTCCCGCCCGAGCCGTCCATGCGGCTGGTGGTGGACACGATGGAGTTCGGCGCAAAGAATGTGCCGCAGTGGAACACAATCTCGATCTCCGGGTATCACATCCGCGAGGCAGGTTCTACCGCTGCGCAGGAACTGGCGTTTACTCTGGATGACGGGCTGGAGTATGTGCGCTGGGGCATCGCCCGCGGCATGGATGTGGACGACTTCGCGCCGCGTCTTTCCTTCTTCTTCAATGCCCACAACGACTTCTTTGAAGAGATCGCCAAGTACCGTGCCGCGCGCCGCATCTGGGCACGCGAGATGCGCGAAACGTTCAAGGCTAAGAACCCGCGCTCGTGGCTGTTGCGTTTCCATACACAGACGGCCGGCGTTTCCCTGACCGCGCAGCAGCCTGAAAATAATGTCGTCCGTGTGGCGATCCAGGCGCTGGCTGCTGTGCTGGGCGGCACGCAGAGTCTGCATACAAACTCGCTGGATGAGGCGCTGGCACTTCCCTCGGAACATGCCGTGACCATCGCCCTGCGCACCCAGCAGATCATCGCCGAAGAGTCCGGGGTGACGAACACCGTCGATCCTCTCGGGGGCAGTTTCTTTGTCGAAGCGATGACGAACCGTATCGAGCAGCAGGCGTATGACTACTTCCGACGCGTCGAGGAGCTGGGAGGCGTCATCCCTGCCATCGAAAAGGGATTCTTCCAGAGCGAGATTTCCGACGCGGCATACCGTTATCAACGTGAGATCGACGAAGGCATCCGCAAGATTGTGGGGGTGAATGCCTATGCCGAGAAGAAACCGCTGACCATCTCCATTCTCGAAATGGACCCGCAGGGCTACAACAGGCAGGTGAAGCGCTTAGAGGAACTCCGCAGAACGCGCGATAACGGACGCGTGGGGCAAACTCTCGACCGGCTCCGCATTGCCATGGAAGGCACGGAGAACACAATGCCGTATATTATGGAAGCTGTCCATTCGTATGCGACGCTTGGTGAGATCATCCAGGTGATGAAAGAAGTATTCGGCGTATACGAAGAACCAACGATGATATGAAACTACCTGTGGTAGGGGAAGAAAACATGCCTGCAAAAAGTGTTTTGGAAAAAATTCGAGATGAGGAAATAAAAGTGAGCAAAGAATCGCGATCGTTTAAAAAATTGCAGGTGATTATCAATCCGGCAGCCGGTATTGGACGCCCCATTTTGCAGGCGTTAAACTCTGGGCTTAAAGACACAGAAATTGAATGGGATGTAAGCATCACGCATAAAGCGGGCGATGCGGAAAGACTGGCGAAAGAAGCTGTTGAAAACGGCGCTGACATTGTGGGCGTGCATGGGGGTGATGGCAGTGTTATGGAAGTAGCATCCGCGCTGCGGGGAACATCCACGCCCCTCGCAATTTTCCCCGGCGGCACTGCAAATGTGATGTCGGTTGAACTTGGCATTCCGAGCAGTGATATCGAGGCGTCCATAGATTTTATTGCGAAGGGCAACTACACGACGCGCCTGATTGATATGGGCTTGGTCAACGATCGACTGTTTTTACTGCGCATCGGCATTGGGCTTGAAGCCGATATGATGAAAAGTGCCGATCAGGAAATAAAAAACCGTTTTGGGGTGCTGGCATACGCTTTTTCGGCTCTAAACGAGATGCGTAATTTGACACCCTCCCTCTACCGGGTACACGTCGACGGTGAGCTGCATGAAATCGAAGGCATAAGTTGTATGATCGCCAATTCCGGGAATGTGGCAATTGGTGGACTTACGCTATCAAAGAAAATTGATATCAGCGATGGCGCATTGGATGTAGTGATTTTTCGCAGAGCGGATGTTGCTGCAATGATTACGGTCAGTGCAGCGGTGGTCTCGCCTACTGCAGAAGCGACAGAGAGTCCGCAGCTGGTACATTATCAGGGACGCGAAATTGTCGTGGAAGCAGACCCGCCGCAGACGATTTCCATTGACGGCGAGGTGATTGAGCCAACCACGCTGACAGCCAGCATTCTGCCTGGCGCCGTAAACGTCGTCGTTCCCATGCCAGTGAGCGAAGCTACGGGGACAGCAAATATTGCAGCAATGGGCTGAACTGTTAGAGTTAGAGCAAAAGGACCCCAGACTGACATCCTCAAACACCAGCCTGCGGTATGGCGGTGCCGATGACTTTCAGATCTTGAGCTCGAGGTTTCTAGTCAAAAAACAAAAGCGCTGGAACCAGCGCTTTTGTTTTTTATATGAGAAAGTTGTAAAATACAGAATATTAAAACAATACCAGCGGTAACGCTGCTTTGGAGGCAGAGATGAACGGAAAAAAAGGTGTCATTGGAATTCTTACAGGCGGGGGTGACGTACCGGGGCTGAACCCCGCCATTCGCGCGGTCACGATCCGCGCAACCAGAGAGGGCTATCAGGTCATCGGCATCCGCCGCGGCTGGGCAGGATTGGTCGATATCATTCGAGAGAAGGATGCGGATAACAGTAATAACTACCAAGTGTTGACGGAGGAAATCGTCCACCGAGCCGGGCGGACGGGCGGCACGTTCCTACACACCTCCCGCACAAACCCGAGTAGAGTAAAACGCGACCGTCTTCCCCCGCATCTTCAGGAAAAATATACAGACGACGTCAGCGACCTGACGGAGGAAGTGCTCAAGAACATCGATTTTCTCGGCATCGATTATTTGATTCCAATAGGTGGCGATGATACGCTAAGCTATGGCGTCCGGATGTACCAGGAGGGTGTGAAAGTTGTTGCTATCCCTAAAACGATGGATAACGATGTGCCTGGTACAGACTACTGCATTGGCTTCAGCACCTGCGTCACGCGCACAATCGAGCTGGCAAACAGCCTGCGCACGGTGGGTGGCTCGCATGAACGAGTCGTTGTCCTCGAAGTCTTCGGGCGGTATGCTGGCTTTACCGCTATGCTCCCGACGATGGCAGGCGCGGCACACCGTTGTGTGATCCCCGAATATAAATTCGATATCGAACGCCTGACCGAGCTGTTGATGCAGGACCGTCAAAAGAACTCGAGCCATTATTCTGTAGTTCTGGTGTCAGAAGGGGCAATGTTCGAAGGTGGAGAAATGGTTTTCGAGGATCGCAGCACAGATGCGTATGGTCACATGAAACTGGGGGGCATCGGCGATCTGGTGTCCGGGCGCATCAAGGAACTGACCGCCAAATACAACAATGGCCGTTCCGTGGATACAGTGAACCAGAAACTTGGCTATCTCGTGCGCTGCGGCGACCCGGATGCCATCGATTCGATTGCTCCAATGGTGTATGGGAACCTGGCGCTCGACCTGCTTCTCAAGAAAGTGCACGGACGCCTGGTGGTACTAAAGAATGGACGTTACGATAATATCCCGATCGATATTGTGACCAGCACAAAGAAAACAGTCAATGTGAACCGGTTCTACAACACAGAGCGCCTGCGACCGAAGTTCGAAAGCTTCGAGATGACCCCGTTGTTCATTATGACGAGTGATGGACTCTAGAAACCAATAATAAAAGGCGTGGGCTACAGTCTATAGTCCACGCCTTTTATTATTCCTCCCGTTTGATCACAAACGAATCGAAATCCCGAGCGACGGATGTGTTTGGGAAAACGGCCTGGGCTTCTTTTAAGATATCCTTTTCGCGGTAGCGGCGCGAGATATGGGTGAGAATCAGCTTCTTCACTCCTGCTTTGACCGCCAGCTCTGCTCCCTGTCGCGCAGTCAGGTGTGAGAAGGTGCGCGCCATCTCAGCTTCTTCATCGGTGTAAGTGGATTCGATCACCAGCGCATCTGCGTCTTTGCAGATCTCGAGCAGGTCATCCGTTCTTCCCGTATCTCCCACCACCACCAGCTTTACCCCTTTCTGAAGCGGACCTAACACATCGTCCGGTTGGACGCGCTTGCCGTCTGGCAGGAAGATTTCCTTGCCCGCCACCAGGTCGCGCCGTTCCGGTCCGAACGGGACACCGAGCGCATCCGCTTTCTCGGGCAAAAATGGACGGCGCTCCCTTCCTTCAAACACATATCCCAGGCAATCCGGTCCACGGTGGGTCACGGAGAAAGCGGTCACTGTAAAATCGTCCGCTTCGAAAAACAGGCCGGGCTTGATATCATTCAACCGGAGCGGCATGGGAGCCTGGTTACCGCGCAGGACCACACCATATATCAGGTCATGGACACGGTCGAGGGTGGAGCGTCCGCCGAAGATATCCAGTTCATCGATGGCTTCCCAACGTAGAAATGTGCTGAGCAATCCGCCCAACCCCAGGATGTGATCGAGATGCCCGTGCGTGAGCAGGATACGGTTGAGATTCTTGAAGCCTGTGCCCGATTGCAGGATCTGACGCTGCGTCCCTTCTCCGCAATCGATCAGAAAACGATATTCATCATGTTTGACAATCTGTGCGGAAAGCCCGCGCTTTGCAGAAGGCGCGGAAGCCGACGTGCCTAGAAAAAGTATTTCGAACAAAACGGAATCCTTTGGTGACAGAAAATCAGTAACGCGACACCATGGTGTCGCTCTATGATCGCTTTGAGCATGTGAGTTTCATAGCGAATCATGGATTGCTGGTTTGCAATTTTACACTACCCCGCCAGAAAGTAATTTACAAGATGGGCAGCAAATGAAAAACAGACCATTTGTGCTATACTTTCGCTCATGCCTCTCAAGACTCCTGTTTCCGCCTCCAGGTCGGGAGGAAAAGCCAAAGGCAAGAATATAACGCCCTCCCGTACGAAGGGCAAAACAGCGCAGTCCAAAGCGAAGCCTGCTGCGCGCCTCCAGCCGGAACCGGCTTCCCCTTCTTGGTGGAGCACCCTTTCCCCCGAGCGCAAACTGGATGTGGTCGGCGCGATCATGGCTGTGGTAGGAATTCTGACGGTGCTGATTCTGTTCTCGGCGCAGCGCAGCGCTCTTACCGGAAGTATGCTCGGCGTCTTCCGCTGGATGCTGGGCTGGGGCATGTATATTTTGCCCGTAGCTTTGATCGTGATGGGCACCTGGCTGATCCTGCGCCGGATCGAAAAACTGCCGCGGCTTTCCCTTGAACGTGCCACCGGAATTGTTTTATTCTTTTTGTGGCTTCTTACGCTGATGCACTCCATCGTTCCCCTCGAAATGGCGGAGCAGGCTGTGCTGGATGGCATTGGCGGCGGATCCATCGGCAGTCTGTTTGCACGGATTCTGCTTAACGGTTTTGGCATGGGCGGAGCGATTATCGCTTTGCTGGCATGGCTGCTGATCACTCTCACCATGGTCTTCGACATCACCGTTGTAGACCTGTTCCGCTGGGTACCTCCGCTGCTAACCCGTGTCCGTGCCTGGCTTGCCACCCCGATTAACAAAACGGCAAAAACGCCTCCAGCTCCAGAGTCAGAAATTTCCTCCAACGGATATATACCTCTACATCGCCCTCAACCTGTCGTAACGCATGAAACGCCCGGCGTGCCGGTTAGAACGGTCCGCTCCGCAGAGCCTGTGATCGCCTGGCAATTACCGGATGTGAAAGAAATCCTTGAGTCGGGAATCGCGCCTGCTCTCAATGACGAATTTATTGAACAGCGCTCGCACCTGATTGAGGAGACCTTAGCCTCCTTTGGCGCGCCAGTGCAGGTCGTAGTAACCAATCGCGGTCCGACCATCACACAGTTCGGTGTGGAGCCACTTTTTGTCGAGACACGAAGCGGGCGCACCAAAGTACGTGTCAATAAGATCGCCTCCCTCGCCGATGACCTGGCTCTGGCGCTGGCGGCGCCGCGCATCCGTATCCAGGCACCGGTGCCGGGTCATAGCTATGTGGGCATTGAAGTCCCTAATGATGAGATGGTGCTGGTCGCATTGCGCGACCTTGTGGAAAGCGACACGTTCCAGCGGAACAAACATCCCTTGAAATTTGCCTTAGGGAAGGATGTGACCGGGCACCCGATCAATGCCAACCTCGAGTCGATGCCGCACATGCTGATCGCGGGGACGACCGGTTCCGGTAAATCAGTCTGTGTCAACGCAATCCTCACCTGCTTCCTGCTGCACAACACACCCGATGACCTGCGCCTGATCCTCATCGACCCAAAGCGCGTGGAGCTCACCGGATATAACGGCATCCCGCACCTGCTCGCACCGGTTATTGTGGAGATCGATCGCGTCATCGGGGCGTTGCAATGGATGACCCGCGAAATGGACAAGCGTTATCACCTGTTCGCGCACGTGGGCTCGCGCAATATCACGGATTACAACGCCAAGATGAAGCTCCAGGGAGGGAAGAAATTGCCATTCCTGGTTGTGGTCATCGACGAGCTGGCGGACCTGATGATGATCGCGCCCGGCGAGACTGAGCAGACGATCACTCGCCTGGCACAGCTGGCACGCGCCACTGGCATTCACATGATCCTCGCTACACAGCGCCCCTCCGTGGATGTGGTCACGGGTCTAATCAAAGCCAACTTTCCGGCGCGTATCGCCTTTGCTGTAGCGTCCAATACCGACAGCCGCGTCATCCTCGACCAGCCTGGCGCCGAACGTTTGTTAGGTCGCGGCGATATGCTTTTTCAGGCGCCCGACGCTCCCTCGGCAGCGCGTTTGCAGGGTGTGTTTGTTTCCGATGGTGAAATCCAAAACCTTGTGGAATTCTGGCGCGCACAAGTCGTTGGAGCGAGTCCCTATGCGACCTCCGGTGGTTCTACGGATCAGGCTGACATCCCCAAATCAGACATCCCGCTCAAACAAAGCGCGTTGTTTGAGGAGATGGAAGCACCCGACTCTAAGGCAGATCCCTTGCTGGCAGAAGCCATTGACCTGGTACGCCGCGAGGGACGCGCCTCCGTCTCGATGCTCCAGCGCCGGATGCGAATTGGCTACACGCGCGCGGCGCGCATCGTGGACATGATGGAAGATAAGGGAATCGTCGGTCCGCCGGAAGGGACATCGCAGCTGCGTCAGATCCGGGACTACGGTCCCACCGTGCCGCCGAAGGATGATGGAATATAACAATGTTCTGCCCGCAGTTGAACTGCGGGCAGAACATTGTTTGATATAATTTATTTGCGCCTCGGTAGTTCAATGGACAGAACAAGGCACTCCTAAGGCTTAGATGTAGGTTCGATTCCTACCCGGGGCACACGAACATCTTATGAAATGTTAAGATTACAGCCCTTGCAGGAAATATAGCTCCATAGTAATATACACGGCGACGAACACTAGGGTGCCCCCCTCACCCTGGTGTTCGTCATTTAACGCCATAAAACAAAGACCAGTTCTTGACTGGTCTTTGTTTTTTATTTAGAAGCCTTGCGAAAGTTTTGATCGTTCGAGCTATGTTTTTAGAACCAACCTTCGCAAGGTTATTTATTTCGCAACCTGCTTGAGTACTTCGCCGAACCGCTCTATTTCTTCCATTGTGTTGTAGTGAACCGGTCCCACGCGGATCATTCCGCCCTCCTCCAGCAATCCCATTCGCTCCACAATGGCTAAAGCATAGTTGTGTCCATTCCAGACGTAAACTCCCTGTTGTCCCAGCGCATCGGCAATCTTTGCCGGGTCCTTTCCTTCAAGCCGAAAAGCGACCGTGGGCACGCGTTCCTCTAAACGATCTATATCTGTCACACCATAAATTCGGGTTCCGGGAACCGATTCAATCGTCTTGATCAATGCACGCGACAATTCGGATTCATATTCGCGGATCGCAGACATTGCCTGCTTATATAAAAGCCGCCGCCCGGAAAACCCTTTACTCTCCCAGTCATTTGCATGTCCATCGCCGAACTCGGCAGCAAACCACTCGAAGTATTCCAACGCGCCAAGCACGCCTGCAATCCCTTCATGGTTCTGCGTGCCGGTCTCGAATTTATATGGTAATTCATCAGATGCAGGACGTACTTTGTATGCTTCCAACTCTTTGAGCAGCTCAAATTTCCCATATAATGCTCCAGCATGGGGACCAAAGAACTTATAGGAAGAACAGACTAAAAAATCACAATCCAGATCCTGGACGTCGATCGGACCATGCGGCACGTACTGGACCGCATCGATATAGACCAGAGCGCCTGCATCTTTTGCCATTTTGGTTAGTTTCGTAACAGAGTTGATCGTCCCCAGTAAATTGGAGGCATAACCAAAGGCGGCGATCTTCGGTTTGTGTTCCAGGGCTCTTGCAAAATCGTCCAGATCGAGCGTGCCTTGTTCCACGTCGATATCTACCCAGATCAAATTGCATCCCTTATCTTCTGCGATTAGCATCCACGGTGAGATATTAGCATCATGGTCGAGCCGCGTCACCAGGATGTTGTCTCCTGGCTGCAAATTTCTTGCGAGGGAACGCGAGATGTGCAGGGTCAGAGTGGTCATGTTGTTGCCAAAAATAATCTCCTCCGGGCGCGCAGCGTTGAGAAAATCTGCCATGGCGGCGTGAGCCTCATGCAAGATCTCATCCGATTTCCGGCTGGTCTCGAACAAACCTTCGTGGTTGGCGTTGCATTCCAACAGGTAGCGATTGATCCGCTCAAGGCTTTGTTTCGAGATCTGAGTCCCGGCGGGGTTATCTAAGAACACAGCAGAGCGATTAAGAGATGGGAATTGCTGGCGGATGGCGCTCGTATCGAGAGACATAAAAGGCTCCTATGATTTGAAGATGACCGGGAAAGCTTGTATACTTAAATTGTACTCTACAGAAAGGAGATACCATGTTTGAGAACATCCTGTTAGCCGTGGACGGGTCGGAACATTCGCTGCACGCAGCTCGCGTCGCCTCCGCTCTGGCACAAGCGATGAAGTCACAAACATTGAGGATTGTCGTCGCCTTCGAGCCGATCCCGGTCCATCTGGGTGAGCCATTTATGCAAGAGACAATCAATGCTCGCCTGCGTGAAGCAGAGGCAATTGCACAGGAAGCCGTCGAGACCGTGGGAACAATCTCCGCCGAGATTCAAACTGAAACCCTCGAAGGAAACCCAGCGGAAGTGATTTTGGAGGTAGCAAAGACCCAAAACAGCAATGTAATCGTGATGGGATCGCGGGGACTCGGAAAGTTGGCAGGCTTGTTACTGGGCAGCACCGGTCAAAAGGTGGTCTCTCACGCGCCGTGCCCCGTGCTTATTGTGAGGTAGCGATCTTTTCTGCTTCGGCGAATTCTTCTGGCGTATTTACATTCCAAAATGCCAGCCCGGAAGGATCATATTGCTTGATCTCGTCGGTCGTCAGAATACGTACTTTTACCTGTGGGAACCAGGCGATGACCCTCCACTGGTCTGCGCTGATGGCTGCTTCGATTGCCGGGAGACACGTCTCGCGGCGGTATATGGCGTGGAGCGGCTCGTAGCCCTCCCCGGACTTCGCGATGACGACATCCACCTCTTCTTGCGCGAGGAGCCTGCTTGCGGTCCGAAGGAGAGAAGGGCTGGCAAAAGGCATGTCGCAGGCAACGACCCCGACGATGGGATGTTTTGCGGAAGCGATGGCAGTGTAGAGTCCTCCCAGGGCGCCACGGCCCGGTTTGAGATCGGGAAAAAGGGGCAAATTCAGAAATCCATAATCGTCAGGGCGGTTGGTCGTCACGATCAATTCATCCGCAATCGTGGAGAGTCGTTCGGCTACGCGCTGGATCAACGGGCGTCCAAGAAATGTCTTGAGAGCCTTATCCTCTCCCATGCGGGAGGACTGACCGCCAGCCTGGATGCAGACCGTGAGCATTTGGGGTATTATAAGGGATGACGGTTTACGGAAAGTAGAAGGTTAGAATGGCTACGACAATCGGTGATTTACTGGATACATTAACGATAACGGGGGATCTCTATAAAAAACTTTCAGACGACATGATAGAGTGTTACGCCTGCGGGCATCGCTGCAAAATTCGGGAAGGACGACGCGGGATCTGCCAGGTACGGTTCAACGAGGGAGGAGAATTACGCGTGCCCTGGGGATACGTGGCAGCCTTACAAAGCGACCCGATCGAGAAGAAACCCTTCTTCCACGTGATGCCTGGAACGAACGCGCTGACGTTCGGGATGCTCGGCTGCGACTTCCATTGCGGATACTGCCAGAACTGGCTGACCTCCCAGGCTATGCGCGATCCCTCTTCCGATGCGTCGATCAATCAGATTCGAAAAATTTCCCCGAAGGAGATGGTGCAGCTCGCGCATCAAACCCATGCTTCTACCGTGGTCTCCTCCTATAACGAGCCATTGATCACCAGCGAATGGGCAGTGGAGATCTTCAAGGAAGCCAAAGCTGCGGGCTTGATGTGTGCCTATGTCTCGAATGGAAACAATACACCGGAGGTGATGGAGTACATCCGTCCATATATCTCGGCTTATAAAGTGGACCTGAAATGTATGCAAGATAAGAACTATCGCAAGCTGGGCGGCGTTCTGCAAAATACACTGGATGGAATTAAGCGCGCACATGACTTAGGATTATGGGTGGAGATCGTCACTCTCACTATTCCCGGCTTTAACGACTCGAACGAGGAGCTTTGGGATGCGGCGCGCTTCATTGCTGGAGTCTCGAAAGATATCCCCTGGCATGTAACCGCTTTCCACAAAGACTACAAGATGACCGACCCCGACAACACCGATGCAAAGACGCTGCTGCGTGCTGCCGAGATCGGTCACGAAGCCGGGCTGCGCTTTGTCTATGCGGGCAATCTGCCAGGGCAGGTGGGGGACGATGAAGACACATTCTGCCCGCATTGCAACCACCGGTTGGTCCGAAGAAGCGGATATGTCATCCACGAGTATCACATCACGGGAGAAGGTACGTGCCCAAGCTGTAACACAAAGATTCCCGGGTTATGGCCTCGTAACCCCTCTCAAGTAGTGTTAAAGGGGCTAGGAATTCCTCTACCCGTTCACTAGCGCACCTCGCACGGTTAGGCGTAGAATGGTTCTTACTGCTGAGAACAAAAATAAGAAATGAATCGCCTGTGCGCTACTCTGTAAATTTCTTTTTGCTGTATAATCTGCTCACTTACTTCGGAAGGAGGTGTCTCGTCACAGATACATTCCGATTTCCCTGATTGCACGTAACTGAATTCAAATTAAAATTTCTCTCAGGAGGAGAAACGTGAAACGCAACCTATTTGTTTTGTTGTCGCTTCTGGTGATCGCCAGCGTGCTTACCGCATGCGGTGGCGCACCTGCTACGGCAACCGAAGCGCCGCCGGTCGTGACCGAGCCGCCCACCGAGGAGCCCGCTACCGAAGAACCAACAGAGGCAGCAACTGAAGCCCCCGCCACGGAAGCCCCTTCCACATACGAAGGCTTGCTGGTCGAAGCGCCTGACTGTGAATATGGCGGCGAAATTCGCTCCATTGAGGCTGTGGATGAGTTCACCGTCAAGTTCAACTTGTGCGTGCCTGATCCTGCCTTCCCCTCAAAGATCGCATTCTCATCCTTCGCCATTCAGCCCCAGGAGCACCTGGAGGCGACTGAAGGCAGACCGCTGGAGAATCCCATCGGCACAGGACCTTATATGGTCGAATCATGGGAACGCGGCAACCAGCTCGTCTTCACCCGCTTTGACGATTACTGGGGTGAGCCTGCTCTCAATCAGACGCTGGTATTCCGCTGGAGCACGGAATCTGCCCAGCGCCTGCTCGAACTGCAGTCCGGCACTGTGGACGCCATCGACAACCCCGGTCCGGATGATTTCGAGACCATCGAAGCTGATGAGAACCTGCAGTTGATCCCGCGCGAAGCATTGAGCATTTTCTACATTGGCTTCAACAACAATCCAACGGCGGAAGGTTTCGATAACAGCACCAATCCGCTTGCGAATGAGCAGGTCCGCCAGGCAATAGCCATGGGCATTGACCGCTCCCGCATTGTGGACAACTTCTATCCGCCCGGTTCGGCTGTGGCCTCTCACTTTACACCGTGTTCCATCCCGAACGGTTGTGTCGGTGAAGAGTGGTACGAATTCGATGTGGAAGCCGCCCAGGCGTTACTCGCCGAAGCTGGCTATCCCGATGGTTTTGAAACCGTCATTAACTACCGTGACGTCGTCCGTGGCTATCTCCCCGACCCGAACGTTGTGGCTCAGGATATTCAAGCCCAATTGCAGGAGAACCTGAACATCACCGCCAATATCGAGGTGATGGAATCCGGCGCATTCCTGGATGCGGCTGATTCCGGTCAGTTGACTGGCATCCACCTGCTTGGCTGGGGTGCTGACTATCCCGACCAGACCAACTTCCTTGGCTACCACTTCGGCGCTGGTTCTTCCGACCAGTTCGGTGATAAGTTCGATGACATTGTGGAAGCCATCGAAGCAGGTGCTCAGCTTGCATCCGACGATGAACGTGCTCCTCATTATGAGGCCGCCAACAATGCCATCAAACAGCATGTCCCGATGATCCCTGTAGCGTGGGGCGGTTCTGGTGTAGCATACAAGGCTGCTGTGGAAGGTGCTCATGCCAGTCCTCTTGGCAACGAGAGCTTCGCCGTGACCGGCATCCCCGGACAGGATACCTTTGTCTGGATGCAGAATGCCGAGCCGATCTCGCTGTACTGCGCGGATGAAACCGACGGCGAGTCGCTGCGTGCCTGCGAGCAGGTGACTCAGTCGCTGCTCGGATACGAAATCGGCGGCACAGCCGTGGAACCTGCCTTGGCAGAGTCATATGAACCCAACGAAGACCTGACCGAGTGGACCTTCCATCTGCGCCAGGGTGTTCTTTTCCACGACGGCTCCACCCTCGATGCAAATGACGTCGTGACTTCGCTGTCTGTTCAGTGGGATGCGGCCCATCCGCTTCACACTGGGAATACCGGTGGGTTTACGTACTGGAGCGGTCTCTTTGGCCCGTTCCTGAATGCACCACCTCAATAACTCTCAGCATTAGGCTATCTTCCCCCGGTGAGAAAACTCACCGGGGGAACTAAAAAGCCAATGACCACTTATATTCTTCGACGAATTCTTCTCAGCATCCCGGTTCTGTTCGGAATTTTGTTTGCCACGTTTGCACTGGGACGTTTAATCCCAGGGGACCCTTGCCGCGCTATGCTGGGGGAAAAAGCCACCGATGCAGTGTGTGATGAATTTATTCAGCGTCACGGGTTAGACCAACCAATCCTTGTTCAGTTTGGTTATTATGTCAATGAGATCGCCCACGGTGACTTTGGGCGTTCTTTCCGTTTTTCAAAACCTGTCGGCGAGCTGATCATGGAGCGTCTGCCGATCACAGTGGAATTGAGCATGGCAGCCCTCCTGGTGAGTATTGTCGTGGGGGTGCCTCTCGGTGTCATTTCAGCGGTTCGCCATAATTCGTGGGTGGATGTGTTGACCATGCTCTGGGCTAATACTGGGGTTTCAATGCCCGTCTTCTGGCTGGGTTTGATGCTGGCGTATATTTTCGCGCTGGCACTGAAAGATACGCCGTTCCAACTACCTCCATCAGGGAGACTTTCTCCCGGAATCATCACTGTCCCGTTCTACGAAGTCTGGGGGCTGGAGCTGACGCCCGGTACAACCACCTTCACCATCTTTGACTTCGTCAGCCGCATGAATGTCTTTAACGGCATTCTTAGCTCTGACTTTGCACTGGTAAAAGATGCGATCACTCATTTGATCCTTCCAGCAGTAGCCTTGAGCACCATCCCCATGGCGATTATCGCCCGCATGACACGTTCCTCGATGCTGGAGGTGCTCGGGCAGGATTACATCCGCACGGCACGCGCCAAAGGCTTGCGGCAAAGGGTGGTTGTGATGAAGCATGCCTTCAGAAATGCCCAGCTTCCTTTGGTCACGGTGATCGGGCTTTCGTTAGGCGGCCTTTTAGGAGGCGCGGTGTTAACCGAGACAGTATTTAATCTGTCGGGTGTTGGCCGTATCCTCTATGAAGCCATCACCGCACGCGATTATGGAATCGTGCAGGCGTTCACTGTGGTGATTGCCATTTTCTTTGTTGTTCTGAACCTCATCGTAGATATTTCCTACGCCTACCTTGATCCCCGCATTCGACTGGAATAACCCATGAGCCAGGAAGTTCAAGTCATCCAGAGTCTGGACGCCGAAGGCCTCTCCGTTCAATCCGTGAGCTTATGGAATATTACCTGGCACCGTCTGTTGCGCCGCAAATCTGCAATTGTAGGCATGATTATCCTTGGAATCATGGTCTTCATTGCATTGACTGCGCAGTGGCTTGCCCCGTACAGCCCCACCCGATCCATGCTGGATGTAGATGGATATCCGGTAAGACCTGAAAAAAGAAAGTCTCCTTGTATCCATGCATTTGGTTGTCCACAAGACCAGCCGCAGCACATCATGGGATTGGACGGAAATGCGCGCGATGAATTTAGCCGCATCCTTTACGGCGCCCGTCTCAGCCTGATGGTAGGTCTGCTAACCGTTTCGTTTGCGATCGTCATTGGGACGGTTTTAGGTGCATTGGGTGGCTATTTCGGCGGCTGGATTGACAACACCATCATGCGCGTCATGGATGTTTTGCTGGCTTTTCCCTCGCTCCTCCTGGCGATTGCCATTGTCACGGTGCTCGGACCCGGGCTTCAAAATGCTCTGCTTGCCATTGGCATCGTCTCCATCCCGGCGTATGCGCGGGTTGTACGCGCCAGCGTGCTCTCCGTGCGTGAAATGGAATATGTTTCTGCGACGCGCGCGCTAGGAGGTGACGCACTTCAGATCCTATTCCGGCGCATTCTCCCCAATGCTCTCACACCGCTGATCGTGCAGGGCACGCTCGGCATTGCCACCGCCATTCTTGACGCCGCGGCGCTCTCCTTCCTCGGTCTGGGCGCACAACCGCCGACGCCCGAATGGGGCGCCATGCTCGGCGCGGAGCGGAATCAGGTCTTCACTGCGCCGCATTTGGTCTTCCTGCCGGGGATCGCGATCGCGCTGACTGTGTTATCGTTCAACCTGTTGGGCGACGGCCTGCGGGATGCCCTGGATCCGCGGCTGGCGCATGTGAGCTAAAAAGCAGACGGAGGGGGCTATCTTTTTGCGAAATAATTGGTTAGAGTCAATGAAGCGAAGTTGTTCTATAAAACTATTAGGTACCGTTCATTGTTTCATAGAACCCGCCAACATTGCACAAACCTATTGTAAAGTGAATGTTCATCTTCCAACCATTCGGAAGGAGGTCCGCGCCAGACAATCTTTTCTGATCTCTAAACGCTGATTTTCAATCTATTCTCTCAGGAGGAGAACCGTGAAACGTAACCTAACCTTTTTGATGTCGCTCGTTGTCCTGGCGAGCATGATCCTTGCAGCGTGTGGCGGAGGCGCTCCCGCTACAGAGGCACCGCCTGTTGTAACGGAACCGCCAGAAGCCACCGAACCTGCCGCTACTGAGCCTTCTACAACGGAGGAACCGGCTGCCACAGAACCGGCTGCTGCCGGGGGGACTGCCATCATCTCCTTCGTCCAACAGCCAACCACACTAAGCCCCCTCTATGCAAATCAGTGGTTCTCGACGATCACCACACAATTCTGGCTTAAGACCCTCTGGTCGTTCGACCCGGAGAACAATCCTGTCCCCGAGATTGCCACCGAAGTCCCTTCGCCCGAAAACGGCGGGTTGAGTGAAGATGGTTTGACTCTCACCGTCAATCTGCGTGATGATGTCACGTGGAGCGACGGCGAGCCAGTCACAGCCAGCGATTTCGTCTTCACCTACGAAATGTATATGGCAGATTCCAATACGGTTGCCAGCCGCTATCCGTATGAGGACTACTTTGCGAGCGTAGAAGCGTCGGATGATCAGACGCTGGTAATTACCTTCAGCGAGCCATTTGCAGGCTGGCTGCCCTATACATTTGCCGGTGGCGTCCTCCCTGAACACGTCCTCAGACCCGTGTTTGAAGCGGATGGCACGCTGGACAATGCTGAGTGGAACAACGCGCCCACCGTGGGCGTGGGTCCCTTTGTCTTTACCGAATGGGAAGCCGACAGCCACATGATCTTCGAGGCGAATCCGAACTGGATCAATCCACCGCAGCTGCAGCAGATCTTTATCCGTATGGCAGATGATGCATCGCAGGAAGTTTCCATTTTGGCAGGCGACGCGGATATCGGCACATTCCTGGACTGGTCGCAGGCGGATGCCATCAACAACAGCGGTGTGGCGGAGTTTGTCACGCAGCCTTCCGGTTACGACGAAGGCTGGTACTTGAACTTTGACCCCGAAACAGCGCATCCTGCCATGCTCGATGTGAATGTTCGCCGGGCAATTGTTTATGCAACAGACCGGGAAAAGATCGTACAGGACCTGCTTGGAGGTTTGACCGAGGTGGCTAAGACCTTCTGGGCAAGTACCCCTCCCTTTGAAGATCCCAACCTGGAAACGTTCCCCTACGATCCGCAAGAGGCGAACCGGCTGCTGGATGAGGCAGGCTGGGTAGACTCCAATGGAGACGGCACCCGAGATAAGGATGGAACGGAACTGGTCTTGCGCTATATTGCCAACCAGCGCCAGCTGCGCATGGATGTGCAAGCGGTCGTTCAGCAGATGTGGGCGCAGGTAGGCATCGGAGCGGAGCTGGTCAACTATGGGGATGATTTCTTCAATGGTTATGCGGATGGTGGTCCACAGCCTACGGGCCAGTATGATAT
>JAICRQ010000070.1 GCA_025966435.1 Anaerolineales bacterium
CACAAACGCGGATCGCCATCGGAAGTGACCATGTTGGGCTTCCGTTGAAGGCAGAGATTAAAAAATACCTGGATGAAATGGGATACGCTTACCAGGATTTCGGCGCACATTCCGCGGAACGTACCGACTATCCGGTGTTCGCGAAGGATGTCACCTCGGCAATCTCATCGAGAGAAGCAGACTTAGGGATATTGATCTGTGGCACGGGCGTGGGAATGTCTATCACTGCGAACAAGGTCAAAGGTATCCGTGCCGTGGTGTGCAGTGAGCCATATTCCGCGATGCTCTCGCGTCAGCATAACAACACGAATGTGCTGGCGCTGGGGGCGCGCGTGATTGGACCGGAGCTGGCTCGGATGATCGTCAAGGCCTGGCTGGATGCGGAGTTTGAAGGCGGTCGTCATGCCTCGCGATTGGAGATCATCTCTCAGATCGAAGGGGAAAGAGAGACCGGAATGACAGCAATTCCACAGAACGGAGCTCGGGCTCACAATGATTTGCTCTCGCAAACCCGAAAGAAGATTGCCGAGACGGGCAAGCTGGTCTTTGAGCGTCACCTGACGGATGCCGCAGGCGGGAACATTAGTGTGCGGGTGGACGATACGATTTGTATCACGCCGCGCTACAGTGGCAGCAAGCGTCACTGGCAGCTGCAACCCAATCAGGTGCTGGTCAGTGACATGCTTGGCAACAAGCTGGAAGGTGATGGCGATGTTTCGCGCGAATCCAAAGTGCATTATCGGATTTATCAGGAATTCCCGGATGCCAAAGCGGTGCTCCACTCTCATGCGCGCAACGCGATGGTGTTCGTCGCTTCCGGTCAGCCCATCGAACCCGTCCTGGAGGCCACGCTGAAGTTCGATACGATTCCGGTCACCAGATTTGCACCGGCTCACTCCGAGAAGCTTGCCGATGCGATCGTGGAGGTCGTGCGGGGCAAAGAGGAATACATCCGTAAGTATGCGACCGCCGTGCTCGCGCCCTGGCATGGGCTCTTCGTCATCGGCAAGGACCTGGATGCTGCCTTCGACCTGACCGAACGAATCGATACCAACGCCTATTGTATTCTCATGAGTCGCTTACTGCCCGAGGGCGGACCGATGGACCCGGAAACCATGCGAATGAAATTGAGTGAGGCGATCAGGACGTTTAATGATCATCACCCTAACGCCTAACACAGGCGTTGATTACACTCTTCAGATCTCAGACTTTCAACTCAATCAAACAATCCGCGCCCTCGACATTGCCTGGGGGATGGGCGGCAAAGCCACAGACGTCTCGTGGACACTCGGCAAACTCGGCGTTCCCACGCGGGCGCTCGGTTTTGCCGCGGGCTCGAACGGCGTGCGCATGGAGGAGATGCTGCGCGAACGCGGCATCGAAACGGATTTCGTATCGGTGGACGGTGAAACGCGGCTGAACATAGTTCTTGTCACAAATGAGGGACAGTCAACAATTACCTCTTCCAGCCTGAAGGTTTCTCCGGAGCATGTATCCCAACTCACTGCGCGCTACCAGAGGGCTCTAAACGGCGCCTCTTGTGTTGTTATGGGCGGAAGCCTCCCCGGCGGCCTGCCAATGGAATTTTATGGGGAAGCAATTACTCAGGCAAAGAAACAAAACGTGCCTGTGATTTTTGATTCCAGCGGACCATCACTCCTTGCTGGCGTTAAGAGTCGTCCTGAAGTCATCAAGCCCAACCTCACGGAATTGGGCGAGCTTCTGGGCTACGTGCCCGTATCTCGGCAAGAAATAGAAAGTGCAGCCAGAAAAATCCATGACGAATACGGCAGCAACGTGATCATCACACTGGGACCGGAGGGGGCAGTCGCCGTGCTTAAGGGAGTTTCGTATTTCATCCATCCTGTGTCGATACCAGTTGTTAGCGCCGCTGGTGCAGGGGATGGGGTGCTTGCAGGGATGGCACTTGCTTATCTTCGCAAGGAACCATTTGAGTATGGGTTACAGCATGGCTTCGCACTTGCGGGGGCAATACTAAAAACACTTCCGACTGCTGATTTTGAAGTTCAGGATTATCAGGGCCTGCTTTCCCAAATCCGAGTGGAACGGCTTTAGCTGAAACATCAACGATTACAATTATCAGTATAAGTTCTTGACGCAGTTGCACTGCGTCAAGAAGCTAGGCGACACGATTTGCCATGAATTGCTAACGCATTTCAAAAATCGAACTGCCGCCTAAACGATTCATCGTTAAGTACTCAGGAGTAAATCATATGAATGACTCTGAATCTTCCCAGGTCGAAGTTCATGATCGCGAGGTCCTTGAAAATGCCAGGTCTATCATCCGCGGCACCGAGTCGCCGCGAATGTGGGCGCAGGCGGTTGTGGAAGCCGTCCGGAAGAATGAAGAATGGCGCGGCGAGCAATGTATCAATCTGTTAGCGCCCGAAGCACCGACCAGCCCGATGGTGCGGGCGTTGCTCTCTTCTGAAATCGGTACACGCGCAGCCGAAGGCAACATCGGACGCGTCAACCGCTGGTTTGCCGGGACGCAATATATCGATGAAGTCGAAGCACTGTGTGTCGAACTGTTGAAAGTTACATTCCGCTGTAATTACGCGGATCATCGCCTGATGGGCAGTATGCTCGGGAATATGGCGGTCTATCATGCGTTGACCCAACCCGGCGATGTGATCATGTCAGTCCCGCAGCCGTTCGGTGGACATTCCAGCAATCGCATCGACGGCCCGGCAGGGATGCGCGGCTTGAAGATTCTTGACGTTCCATTTCATGGAGAGGAACTCGAAGTAGATTTGGATGGTTTTGCGAAAACAGCCCGCGAACATAAACCAAAACTAGTTGTGATGGGAATGTCGATGACTTTATTTCCTCTACCCGTGGAAGAAATGAGTCAGATCATCGCTGAGTGGGGCGGGAAGTTTGTTTACGATGGCGCACACCAAGCGGGCTTGATCGCAGGCGGGCAATTTCAGGACCCCTTGAAAGAGGGCGCCGTCATTTTGACTGGTTCGGCCGGCAAGACCTTCAGTGGACCACAAAGCGGCATGATTCTTTGGAATGACCCTGAGCTCACCAGACCGATTACCGACACGATTTTCCCCGTCCTGGCGGCGACTCACCAGGTAAACCGCGTGGCAGCGTTAGCTGTCTCTGCTGCCGAGATGATCGAGTATGGAAAATTCTACATGGCGCAGATCGTCAAAAACTCGAAAGCTTTGGGCAAAGCCCTGGACGAGCACGGCATTCCTGTTCTGTGCGCTCACAAGGGATACAGCCAGTCGCATCAGATCATCGCGCGGGTCAAACAATTCGGCGGCGGGTTGGAGGTCGCGCATCGCCTCGCGCAGGCGAACATCATTACGAACAAGAACCTGGTGCCGGAGGACAAGCCGGAAGATTGGGATCACCCGAGCGGACTGCGTATCGGCACGATCGAGGTCACTCGCTTGGGGATGAATGAAAATGATATGACGATTATTGCAGATTTCATCGCGCGAGTCTTGATTGAGGGTGAAGATCCAGCATCCGTTGGAAAAGATGTCATCGATTTTCGCTTACCCAAACAGACTCTCTATTACAATTTTGATAACGAATATCCCACCTGGGCGAAGATCTGAACAAACGGCAGAATTATTTATTCCCCGCGCAGTGCTGCCGCAACTTGCATCCTTCCAATACGCCAGGCGGGATACAGGGCAGCAAGCAAAGCTGCCCCGACTGCCAGCAGGAATGCCTGTATGAAGGGGACAGGTTGTGCATGCATCTGTAATGTCCAGCCAAAGGAACGCTGGTTAATCACAAAGATCAGAATCCACGCCAGGATGTAGCCGGCGGGGAGTGCGAGCAGTCCGGCAGATGCGCCTAACAATCCTGTCTCCCAGAGCGTGAGGCGGCGCATCTCGTTGACGGTCAGTCCGAGGGCGCGCAGGATGCCCATCTCTCGTGCTTTCTCAAGCTGGAGAGCAAGCAGAGAACTCAACACACCGATAAACGCCACCAGCGTCGTGATCAATTGCATCGCCGCGGTAATGGCGAAGGTGCGGTCGAACACTACCAGTGCTCCTTCCCGCAACACACGCCGCGGATTGACCTCTACCGTGGTGAACTCTTTCAACTGCGAACGCAGGTCGGCGGTGACTGCATCCGAGTCCGCTTCCGGGGACAAGAATAGCACGACACCATTTAACTGGTTATCGTTCCATATACTTTGGTATACATCCAGGCTCATCCGAACTGTGCCGCGCGTGGATGCATAATCGGTGTAAATCCCCGCGATGGGAAAAGATCTCCAGCCTATGGGTGTGAGCAGTGAGAGGGTCTCGCCCGGCGTGGAAATTCCCAGCCGGTTCGCGAGCGGCTCCGAAAGCAGGATTCCTCCATCCTCCATGGCTTGCAACGGATTCTCCTGCGCGGCTAGAAACAGGCGGGAGTCCATAGGTCGTTTCAGATCTGCCGCAACGAGCTCCACCGGACCATGCTCCGATTCAATCGTGACGTTCCGAGCAGTGACACTCGACTGTACTAGAGGATGCGAACGTGCAAGTTCAATGATCTCAGGGTCTAGCGGCGTATCGAGGCGCGTGGTGCCTATGCCTCGCTCGGCGATGTAAATGTCGCCTTGCATGGTTTGCTCCAGCCAGAGGATCACTGTTGTGCGAAAACTGGAGATCATCACCTGCACACCAATCGTGACCGAGACGGCGATCATCAGCGCGGCGACAGCCACGGCGGTGCGGCTCTGCGAGCGGATCACGTTGCGCGGCGCAAGACGACCCAGGAGACCGAAACCTTTGCCAAGCGGCTTGCCCAGGAACTGCATCAGATTGACGGTCACAAACGGCGTGAGTGCCGCCAGCCCGATGACTACCGCGGATGTGCCGCCGAAGCTAATGACCAGGTTCCGGGTCGGGATGGTGAGAATCGCTGCTCCGGTCAGTGCAACCAAAACGCCGAGTAGAGCCACTACGTTGACAACAACTTGTGCCTTGCTCTCCAGCCCGGCGCGTGAAAGTGCCAGGCGCGGCGGAACCGAAGCAGCTTCCCAGGCAGGGGGCGCCGCTGCGAGAATACTGGCAAGGAAGCCTGCCAATCCTCCTTTGATTAAGCTCGGAGCGGGGATTTGAATGCCGCGGACGTTGAGGACAAAATAAAGGTCGTTGATGGTCTGAGTCACCATTTGCACCGCGCCCTGACCGAGAAGGATGCCTAAGCCTAAACCCAACCCTGTACCCAGCGCGCCGATCAGTGCAGCCTCCCCGAGCACCATTCCAAAAACCTGTTCCCGCGTATATCCAATACTTCGTAAGGTGCCAAACACCGCGCGTCTCTGGAGCACGGAAAAGGTCATCGCGTTGTAAATTAGAAAGATGCCCACTACAAGTGCCAGCAGGCTGAGTGCCGTCAGATTCACTTGAAACGCATTGGTCATCTCCGTCACCTGATCGTTGCGCAGTTCAGACGCGACTAACTGTGTTCCAGAGGGGAGCGCCGCGGCAAAGGCTTCTGAGTCAAACCCTTCCGGCAGGATAATGTCAATTTGAGTCAGTTTGCCGCCAGTGCCGCTCAGGCTTTGAGCCGTCGCGATATCGGTCAGCATCAGAGTGTCCAGCGCCCGACGGGCAAAGTCATCCGAAGGTTCGAGTAAACCCGTCAGGTAGGCGTCGTGTGTTTCACCATTAATGGAAATGCTTAAGCGGCAAGAATCATTGATAACATCTGAGGAGCAGGCCTTTAACCCATAGTGCTCTGCTGTGGGAGCAGAAAGCAGGACAGAACCGGGAACTGTCAATAATGAAGCGATTGCCTGCATGCGCGGTCCTTCCTCTGCACCTCCTGCGCCCAGGTAGCTGCGAAACGGCGTTTCTGCAAATGGATCGACGCCGAGCAGGGTAAACGGCACCTCATCCAGCTGCGGGCTGACGGCGTGGGCAATGACGATCGGCGCGCTTTCCACCTGACTACGCCATTCCGGGTCGGTACGAAGGCGGACGTAAAGAGATTCATCTATGCCTTGCGCGCCAGCAACGATGGCGTGTGTCGCGCGTCCGGTCACGGCGGTGGTGCTCAGATCGAAGGCGCGCGCCGCGCTGGCGTTGGCAATATCGATGCCGACCATCACTGCTGCACCTAACGCGATGCCCAGCGTCATGATCGCGAATTGAATCGGATGCCGGAGCAGAGTTCGAAGAGATAGCATGTCAGCGTTCCGCGAGGAGTTGACCGTGGGAAAGCCGCAGGACTCGGTCGGCATGGGAAGCGGCTTCCATGCTGTGTGTAACCATCAACAGCGTGCGGTGCTGTTCCCGTGTCAGTCGCGTGAGCATAGACATCACCTGAGCTCCAGTCTCTTCATCCAGGTTTCCGGTTGGCTCATCTGCCAGGATCAGGAGTGGATCATGAACAAGGGCACGCGCCAACGTTACACGTTGCTGCTCGCCGCCGGAAAGCTTTTCGGGAAAGGTGTCCCAACGGTCGAGCAGCCCCACAGCTTCCAGCATACCCTCTGCTTTTTTGCGCGCAAACGGGCGCGGGACTTGGTTTAGCTCCAGCGGCAGTGTGACGTTTTCTCCAACAGTGAGTGTGGGGATCAGGTTATAGAATTGAAAGACAAAACCAATCCGGGCGCGGCGGAAGAACGTGCGGTCTCGTTCGGGCAGGGCAGAGAGCTCACGCCCATCCACCCAGATCTGCCCGCTGTCCGGCTCATCGATACCGCTGATCAGGTTCAGCAATGTGCTCTTGCCGCTGCCGCTCTTGCCCACGATCGCGGTGATCTCGCCGGACTGAAATTCGGCATGAGCATTCTGCAGGACGATGCGTTGCACATCCCCTTCGTAATAGGATTTGGTCAAATCCTGGAAACGTAGAAAGGCTGTCATACGAGAGATTGTAGCCGCGATGGATGAGAAGAATATTTAAGATAAATTTCGCGCTGCGTGCTGCACAATCGAAGCGCGGCAAACCACCATATCGTATAATCTTTCAACGATGTCTCGCTTTCTCTTGCTTTTTCTAATGCTGGTTTTGTTGAGTTCGTGCGCTCCATCAAATGTTCCCGAGGCTGAAGTCACTGTGCCCGAGGTGGTTAATTCTGCTGATGGAATTGCTGCTGGATTCCTCACAGCTGATGGCTCGCGCTCATTGTTCTTCCCTGAGGATTTTGGTGCGCACGAAGATTTCCGCACCGAGTGGTGGTATTACACCGGCAACTTGGAAACGCCGGAAGGGCGTCATTTTGGCTTTGAATTGACGATCTTTCGAGTGGGATTGCTGCCGCCTGGGACGGAACTTCCTGAAGAGTCGGACTGGTATGATCGCAGCGTGTATTTTGCCCATTTTGCGGTCAGTGACATTGCGAATAAGCGTTTTTATGCCTTCGAGCGCTACGCTCGCCCCGGACCCGGACTAGTGGGTGCAGAGGCTGACCCCTACCGCATCTGGATCGAGGATTGGAGTGTCACAGAGTCTGCAGCGCGCGTGTATCGTCTGCAAGCGGCGCAGGAAGAAATCGCACTGGACTTAACGCTCATGGACGAGATGGGGGTTGTCCTGCATGGGGAGGACGGCTATAGCCGTAAAGGCGAGCAGGCTTCTAACGCATCTTATTATTACAGCCAGCCGCGCCTGCATGCTGATGGGAGTTTACAAATCAATGAAGTTGAGTATCCAGTCAACGGGCTGGTATGGAAGGACCATGAATTCAGCACCAGTGCCCTGGATGAAAATCAAATTGGCTGGGATTGGTTTTCTCTACAGTTTGAAGATGGCTCGGCGCTGATGCTCTTCCAATTGCGCGAGCGGGATGGAGGAACGTCGCCCTCCTCAAGCGGGACATTTATCCTCGCCGATGGAACCCCGCAGTCCTTGCAAAAGGATGATTTTGAAATCGAAGTTTTAGAAGAGTGGCGCAGCCCGCATACGCAAGGTGTGTATCCTGCCTCGTGGGAGGTGCAACTCGGATCGTCGAGCTGCACCTTGAACGTCCGCCCGTGGATGGCTGACCAGGAAATTCACTTCCCGACAGTGACATATTGGGAAGGAGCCGTGCAGTTCGAAGGGACTTGCGAGGGAGCAGTGGTAAGAGGAAATGGGTATGTGGAACTCACAGGCTATGCCGGGAATCTACCGCTACCGTAATTGACGCGGACAGTGCAGCTTCTTAGGACCGAGTTTCGCTCAGCTCAGCGTCTGACGGCTTTTTTCAAGTAAGGAACCAATTTCATCGGTGGCTTCCAGCACTGTGATTCCTTCTACGGCGGCCCATTCCTGATAGAGAACGCTCTGCGTTGCCTGCAGGAAACCCGTGATTGTACCGTAACTTGGCTTGTGAGCGACAAAGGCAGACAGGTCGCGCACAACTTCACACTGGGCAGCGATCGTCCCCTGCTTTAGGTGTGCAACCAACTCAGACTGACGGAGCTTTCCATCTTCGGTCAGCGGTAAGGGAGTAGACTCCAGGATTTTGCGACAATCCATAATTTCACTTCGTCCGGCGAGTCTGCGTAAACCCGAGTTCGACCGATCTACCGGCACCCAGACTGTGCTGCCGCCCGGAATGGAAATCTCATAATACTGCCGGCGAACTCCGCGCTCAAATTCCCTCTCTTCCAGCTTGACAACCTGTCCTACGCCATGTTGTGGATGGACAACTTGATCACCAATCTCGAACGTCGCGTGCGCTATTCCGTTAATCACGGCGCCGCTGGTTGCTGCGATTGCCCTGTTGCGAACGAAAACCGCCGCGCTCTTCACGTGGACGAGCTACATTTACAGCGATCTGCCGCTCCTGCAGGGTGTAACCATTGAACATATTGATTGCCTTGCTTGCTTCACTCTGTGAACCCATCTCTACAAAGGCAAACCCTTTGGAGCGCTGCGTTCCGGGTTCTTTTATCAACGCTACCGAAGCCACATTCCCGGCTTGCATAAAAAGCTCACGCAGCATTTGCTCTGTGGTTTCATAGGATAGATTCCCAACATACAGCTTTGCTTCCATACCAAACTCCTTTAATTCAACAGTGATTAAGAAAATGCCGCCAACCCAAATAGAGGGTTGACGGCGACTTAAGCACACTCGACCTTTTATAAGATAGTGCAATTATAGCACACCTGGGGGAGTTGTCCTGCCTGATTTGAAGTGTGGTACACTGTAAATTACAGTTGAGAAGTAATAACTGGATTTGTGGATCTTCACCGCCGACCCTGTTATGGGTTGGCGGCTTTTCTTTACGGGTCAGGTTCAGGAAGGAAGCAAGAATGGAATTTGAGGTTTGTATTCGAAATTTGTCCAGGATCACGACGCCAAAAGAATTGTATATCCTGTTCGCAAAAGCGGGGGATGTCACGTCCGTCAATATTATTCAGGATCGCAAGAGCGGCCAATCAAAGGGGTTTGCCTTTGTCACAATGAGCGCGCAAAGCGAAGCGGATAAAGCTGTCAGCATGTTTAATTCATATTTTCTGGCGGATCACCAATTGATGGTGAAACTTGCCAGGCCGAGAGAGCGCCGTGGTTTTAGATAGGCTTGAAAATCTTTATGTTGCCAGCGTCGCCGGTTTTCAAAATACTGGAATGTGTTTCCATACGCGGGTGGTTCAATGATCGGTAAAGGAAAACGTCATGATCATATTCGATGTAAACACCTATATCTACCGGCCCCTTAATCAGGTATTTGCTTTTGTTGCCACCCCTGAGAACGATTTTCACTGGCAGTATGGAACCCTGCTATCAACCAGGGTCGCCGACGTTGAAATGGGTGTTGGAGCGCTCTTTCGGTCTGTAAGTAATTTTATGGGACGGCGGATGGAAAGCATTTATCAGGTCACAGAATACGAGCCTGATAGAAAATATGGGTTCCAATCGCAATCGGGGCCAATCGTGGTCCATATCTTATACATGTTTGAAGTCATGAAAGGGAGTACAAAGATTGATGTTTTCGCGCGGATTATCCCGGGTGCTCTGGTGAAGCCCAACGATGTTTCCGTAGAAAGAAGGCTCAGGAAGCAATACCGCGAAAACCTTACTTTGTTAAAGGATTTGCTGGAAGAAAGACCAATAGAGAGAGCGACTCTTGCCCCTATTGCGAAACGCCATAATTTTCCATGACAGTTCTTGATGTTTTTCCATATAATCAAAAAAGACTCCCGTGAGGGAGTCTTTTTTGATATTTACGGAGACCAGGTTAGGAGAGTCGCGCTCGTGTGTCTTTTCTGGATTCCGTGTTGCGTCCTATTTTATTAACCATCCGGTTCAACTTGATATAGAGGGAACCTGAGAAAGTTCGGGATCTAGGCTTGCGGCTCGACAACAAGTTTGATTGCCGTGCGGACCTTGTCCTCGATCGTCACATCTGCGAACTCGGGCACACAAGTCACATTGATGCCGTCGTTCTTCAGATACCCGGTTGCAAGCACAAGCGCTTTGATTGCCTGATTGACAGCGCCCGCGCCGATGGCTTGTACTTCAGCTCGATGGTGCTCTCGAATCACGCCAGCGATGGCACCGGCAACCGGAGATGTACGAGAGGTTGCAGAAACTTTGATCATATCCATGTTAGCCTCCAAAACTATAATGTGTTTGTTTCTCTACTTTGCTTCCGTATCGGTCGGACCGATACAAAATCTGGAAGGGTAAACTTAGCTGCTTACCTGCCAAGCTTAAGGTTCTCTCATCCTGCGACGCCGGATGAACGGATTAGAATCATTGTAAAATAGAAAAATCTATGGTTCAATAGCCATAAGCCACATTTTGCCTAGATGTTTGTACTGATTGTTGGAGATATATTGTCATACAAATTCCCACGCTCTTTTTGCTGTCTCACTCAAAAATATTCA
>JAICRQ010000040.1 GCA_025966435.1 Anaerolineales bacterium
ACCATCCTCCAGCCACCGAGCATAACGAAGCTCTTCTCTCCTAACCCCATCCTCGCCGGTGGGACTTCCACACTGACCTTTACTCTCACAAATCCGAACCAGAATCATACGCTCACAGGCATAGCCTTCTCCGACACATACCCCGGTTCGCTCGTCAACACCTCACCTGCCAGTACCGCCAATTCCTGTGGTGGCACATTGATCGCAACTGCCGGAGTCAACAGCGTCAGCCTCAGTGGCGCGTCGATTGCTGCGGGTTCTTCGTGTACGGTGATGACAACGGTCACAGCTCCGAACACGGGGACCTTTACAAACACCAGCGGCGCGGTTTTCTCCACAAATGGCGGGACGGGTAATACCGCATCCGAAACGTTGACTGTCAACGCTCCCTCGCCCGCGATCCGTTTATTGAAACAGGTCTCCACCAGCGCGACGGGACCATGGACAAACTTTGTCGCCGTGACGATGGGGAGCAATATCTTTTATCAATTCACCGTGGAAAACGCGGGAGACGTTGCACTCACTTCTATCGGCGTGAGCGATCCTCAGGTGAGCACAGCTAGCTGCACCTGGCCCGCCTCTTTGCCTGTTGCAGTGGCGGGGAATGATAATCATATCGCCACGTGTGTGGTGGGACCGATCAGCGCTGCTTCTGGTTCTCATACAAACACTGCCACTGCCTCCGGCATGTACAGCGGCACAACCCATACGGACACTTCATCTGCTACGTATGCCACCACCGGCTTGACCCTCGACAAAACCGCAACGCAGACATCCTTCAATCTTGCAGGCGATGTATTGAATTACAGTTACCTGGTGACGAACAGCGGCGCTGCGCCTCTCGCCGGACCTGTGACTGTGACCGATGATAAGGCGACTGTCACCTGTCCGGCTGTCAGCACGGCAGGGGATCTGGATGCGTTCCTTGATCCGGGTGAAAGCCTTACCTGCAGCGCGACCTACACAGTTACACCTGCCGATTTTCTAGCCAGTTCCGTGACGAACTCTGCCTCTGCCTCGGCAGGCGGCGTCACCTCGAATACGGATAGCGCCACGGTCTTCCGTTCTCTGCCGGACTTGCTTGTGACCAAAACCAACAACGTCGGCAATGTTGTGGCAGTGAGTAATCCCTTCAATTGGACCATCACAGTCAACAATACAGGCGTGGCGGATGCAACGTTCTTTGCCGGGAATAGTATCGTCAGCGACACACTGCCCGGTCTTGCTTCCTATTACCCGCAGGGCGCGTTGACGATCACAAATGGCGTGACCCCACCAACGGGGACGATCAACTGCTCGATTACAGGAACTGCCTTGAGCTGCATTGCAGCTGGGATTGTCACGCTGCCTGTGAACGGATCGTTCAGCGTCACCTTTGCTGTGACGCCCACTGCGGCGGGCAGCCTCGCCAACACTGCTATAGTCGATCCCAACAATGTTGCGCTCGAACTCAATGAAGGGAATAATACCGGTTCGAATACAATGACTGTCATGGCAGCGCCTGTGATCAGCAAATCCTTCGGTGCGGCGAGCATACCATTGAACGGCACGACCACTTTGAGTTTCACGATCGACAACCCCAATACCGGCACAACTCTCACCGGCATCGCCTTTACGGACAACCTGCCCGCGGGATTAGTGGTTGCCAGCCCCAATGGTCTCACAGGCAGCTGCGGCGGTGGAACAATCACCGCTTTAGCTGGTTCTTCCACGGTAAGCCTTTCCGGCGCAACGCTTGCCGCTGGCGGAAGTTGTACATTTTCGGTGAATGTGCTGGGTTCCACAGCAGGCACGAAGAACAACAGTGTAACGGTCTCCTCTACGAATGGTGGCACAGGCAATACTGCCAGCGCGACTGTTAATGTACTCGCTCCTACGGCAACACCTACGAACACACCAACCAATACACCGACCAATACCCCTACGAATACTCCTACAAGCACGCCATCCAATACGCCCACGAATACACTGACCAATACGCCAACAGACACACCAACAAACACCCCCACCAACACACCTACCGATCCCCCTACGAGTACACTAACTCCCTCAGCGACGTCAACTGAAACGAGTACGCCCACGAATACTCCTACAAATACCTCCACGAGTACACCGACAAGCACTCCTACGAACACTCCAACCAATACGCCGACAAGTACTCCCACGGATACACCAACGAACACAGCCACGAATACGCCAACTGACACACCCATCAATACCCCAACATCTACGCATACTGATACACCTACTCCCACGAATACTCCTACTAGCACACCCACTAATGTGCCCGCTAATATTAGCGGTGTTGTATTTAGTGATTCGAATCTGAACGGGACGCAGGGGGCAGGCGAACCCGGCATCGGAAGCGTCCGGGTAGATCTGTATGACAGCACTGGCACGACTTTGATTGCCTCCACCACGACCACTGCAGGTGGTTTCTATAGCTTTACCAATCTCGCGCCGGGAACTTATCGGGTCATCGAAACCGACCTGGCGGGCTATGTGAGCACAACTCCCAATACTGTATCCGCAACCGTGAGCGCTGGCGGTTCAGCCACCGTCAACTTTGGCGATTACAAACTTACCGGCGGAGCACTTTCCAGTGTCAGCGGTGTTGTTTTCAACGATGCGAATGGGAATGGAGTGCAGGATGCAGGCGAACTGCCAATCAGTGGCGTAACCATTCAATTCAGGAACAATGCCGGTACAGTCATCGCTACAACGACAACCAACGCTTCTGGTGCATATACCTTCTCAAACTTGACGGCAGGCACGTACACAGTGACGGAGATCGATCCGGCGGGCTATATCAGTACGACGCTCAATACGGTAGCGGTGAATCTGAGCGCAGGCACAAACGCGACCGTCCACTTTGGTGACCAGCTCACAGGGTTTGCGCAAATCGCGGACCCTGCAGTGACCAAATATGGTTCGCCGAGCAGTGCCACAGTCGGCAGCGCCGTTGTGTACACAATCACCGTTGGGAACAATGGAAATGTCAACGCGACCAATGTGATATTAACGGACACTAAACCCGCGTTCCTGGATATTGTGTCCATTACCATCTCGCCCAATCCGGGGGTTACGCCGGTCATCGCGGGGAACACGTTCACGATTAATTTCGGCACTGTAAGACCCAGTGATGTCTATGTCATTACTGTCGTGACGCGTGTTAACGCACAGGGTCAACCGCCCGGTGGGTCAAATCAGGTCTCGATTACCACCAGCTCGGCAAGGGACCGAATGTTTAATAATTCTGCCTCTGCCGGTCTGCAGATCACAGCCAGCGGCGGCGATACTAATCTTCCCGAGACAGGCTTCGCACCAGATGAGATCACCAGCCTGAGCCATGTGCCTCGCGAACATTATCTCCAGACCACTCTGACGCTTGAGATCCCCTCACTCGGTGTCAATATTCCCATTGTCGGTGTGCCGCAGCGAAACGGCGAGTGGAATGTGTCCTGGCTCGGCAGGCAGGCAGGGTGGCTGGAAGGCAGTGCCTTCCCCTCCTGGAGTGGGAACAGCGTTCTCACCAGCCATGTCTACTTACCGAATGGCTTGCCCGGACCATTCATCAATTTGGATACGTTGAAGTATGGAGATCGGGTGATCGTCCATGCGTTTGGTCAAAAATATAGCTTTGAGGTTCGTACGAACGTGATCGTCGAGCCTGAGGACACCTCTGCCCTCAAGCATGAAGAGAGACCCTGGCTGACGCTGGTGACCTGTAAAGACTATGATGAAAAGACGAATACGTACCGCAAGCGGGTCGTTGTGCGAGCGGTGCTTGTCAGCGTGACCGCCGAATAAGCGACAGGACGGTGTGACAATAAGCTGTCACACCGTCCTGTTTTACGTATGTTCGCTAAAAGGATCGCTTCATTCTCCCAGGCTGGGATTCGTGTTCCAGCCCAACCAATAAAAACCCAGGTCATCCATCAGATTCTTAAAATCTTCAAACCCCACTGGTTTCACAAGATAACTATTGGCGTGATTGAGATATGCTTTGGCGACATCCTTTTCGGCTTCCGAGGTGGTCAATACAACGACCGGGATGTGTTTCAGGGCTTCATCTTCCTTGATCGTCTTAAGCACTTCCATGCCATCCACGCGCGGCAGGCGCAAATCGAGCAAAATAACCTGCGGTCGTTCGGTGTCTGTTGTTCCCGAGAATTCCCCACGCCGGTACAAGTAATCCAGTGCGGACTGCCCATCCAGGAAGTGACGGACTTTATTGGCAATGCGATGCTCCTCCAGCGTGCGCAGGACCAATTCCGCGTGGTCAACATTGTCTTCCACCAGCATGACGAGGACGGGCTCACCTACCATTTTTACTCCTTTTCGTCCAGGAACATTGTAGCAGGATTTGAGCCTCTGCGACAAAACCGTTTATCGAAATGTAATGAGTATGCTGACGATAACCCCGCTGGCTCGTTTGCTTCTCATGATATAATTTTCTCTATCAGCACAGTACTTTCACTTGGAGGAGTTCTATGGACATCACGGTTCAGGAGTTCAAGCATTGCGACATGATCACAGTTAAGGGGCGCGTAGATAGTGCGACGGCTCCACAACTGGCGCAGGCGCTGGAAAGTGCCAATGACGGCGGCAAATACAAGCTGGTTGTTAACATGAGCGATTTAGAATACATGTCCAGTGCAGGCTTCCGTGCCCTGCTGGCGGCACAACGCAACTGTAAGCGTTACAATCGTGGAGAAGTTGTCCTGGCGTCCGTTCCCGAGCGCATCCGTGAGGCGCTGGAGCTGGCTGGTTTTACCGAACTCTTCAAAACATTTGATGATCCCCTTCAAGCCGTAGGCCATTTTTAGATTAATTGCCAGGTGGAGTCATAATCATTATATAAGGAGGCCGCCTTTAGTTGTATTTCACGGAGGCGGCTTTTAACTTTGCCCTATGAAGACTGTTCAATTCGCCGCAAAATTTGAATATCTGGACGAGATCCGGGAATTTGTAGGTGCGATTGCGCGTGATGGTGGTTTTAGCGATAAGGATGTGTACAATATCCAGCTTGCCACGGATGAAGCTGCCTCGAATATCATCGAGCATGCGTATGAAAAGATCAGCGATGGCGTGTTGGAATTATCGTGCGGAATGCGGGATAATCTGATCACCATTGTCCTGGTCGATCACGGCGAATCGTTCGATCCCTCTGAAATCCCACTCCCGGACTTGAAAGCAGATCTCTCAAAGCGGAAGATCGGGGGATTGGGCATTTTCCTCATGCGTAAATTGATGGATGATGTTCATTACGAGGTAAAACCAAATAATAGCAATGTCTTGACAATGACCAAACGCAAGAGGTAGGCATGCCTGCTCGTTCACGTTCGCCTCGCTTAGCGAATTGGCGTGACATTGCCAGCCTGGGGGAACAAATCGTCAATGCAGACTCGCTGTCGGAACAACGCGACCACATCATCGCCATGACTTCTCAACTGATAAAAGGGGAAATCGACGTCTGGCTTTGTGAAAAAGTCTTCCGTTTGCCAAATCTTGAAGTAGAAAGTGTTTTCCCGGAAGACCCCGAATTGCCGGGAATGCAGCGCGCCATCAAGGCAGGGCAGGTGCGCACTCGACCCTCCAGGGCAAACGGCGCCAAAGGCAGCGGCGTCCCTCGCGAGACCTGGGCGGCGGTCCCGATGATTGAAAAAGGGGTTGTACTCGGCGCGCTGCAAGTCACTCGAAAACAAGGACCTGAATTCCAGCAAGCGGAACTCGATCTCCTGGAACAACTGGCGGGCGCGGTATCCATCAGCCTGGTTGCCTCGCATCGCGTGGCAGTGGAGCGCTTTCGACTCAACCAGTTGAACCTCGTGCGCCAGGTCAGCGAGCAGATCGCCAATGCACTGAGTATTAATGAGCTTGCCCAGCGTGTGACGGAGCTAATCCAGCAGGCATTTCATTATTACTACGTTGCCATCTTTACCGTGCAGGATGATTCATCCTCCCTGCGTTTTCGTTCCAGTGCGATTGCGAATACCACGCAAGAGGCGCGGTCATCTCGCAGTAAACGTCGTAGGGCGAAGGCCGCTCTGGATGTAGAGATCGGCCAGGGCTTGGTTGGACTCGCTGCTGAATCAGGAGAGCGCGTGCTTGTTGACGACGTGCAAAACGACTCACGCTACCGGTTCATTGACGTACTGCCAGAAACACGTTCCGAGGTGGCTCTCCCTTTGAAGTTCGAGGATCGGGTGCTGGGTGTATTGGATGTCCAAAGTGATCAACTGAATGCTTTCCATCCTAACGATCTCTTAATTCTGGAAACGCTGGCTGCTTCCATTTCACGTGCCATCGAGGGGGCGCGCTTATATAGCGACTTGCGCCGTCGTGCGAATCAGTTAGGCGTGATCGCGGAAGTCAGCAAGAGCGTCAGCGCTTCACTCGATCTGTTCACGTTAATGGAAAATGTCGCCACTCTCATTCATGAACGTTTCGGATATCCACATGTCAACCTGTTCACGGTGCATACCGGCCGCCGGTTGATCGCCTTCGTGGCGGGCGGCGGCGAAAGAAAAGCTGGGTTAAGCCGCTACACACTTTCCCTCGATAATGTGCAGGGAATCATTCCCTGGGTGGCGCGCGAAGGCAAAACGGTCTTGGCGAATGATGTAAAGAAGAATAAACGTTTCCGGGCGTCGCCTCTGCCGCCGGAGAATACACGTTCCGAACTCTGTGTGCCCCTGATTTATCACGATGAGGTCGTCGGTGTTTTGGATATCCAATCCGACAAGGTCAATGCGTTTACGCAGGATGACCTCGTGCTCTTCGAAGCAGTGGCGGACAATATTGCCACCGCCATCCACAACGTGGAGCTTTATCGCAGTGAGCAATGGCGGCGCCAGGTGGGAGAAAGCCTGCGCGAAGTGGCAGGCTTGATCTCAGCCGATGCGGGGGTTGACGATGTGTTCGAAGCGATTCTCTCCGAGTTGGATCGCAACCTTCCTGTGGATATTTCGGCGATCTGGCTGCTGGAGGATGATGAGTTGTATCTTGCTGCCTGCCATAACTGTGATGAAGACGAAATGGAACAGACACTTTACAGCTCCCCCGATTCCTATCAAAAGCTGTTGGAAGCGCTCTATTCCGACACACCCCTCATTCGAAAGCCCACCGATCCGATCTGGATCACAGGCCTGGTGGCAGGGTATGAGCAGGATTATTCGGCGTTGGCTGTCCCCCTGCGCGTGGGCGACCAGCCGTATGGTGTTATCACGCTCGCGCACAACACTCCCGGCAGATATGGGCACGAAGCAAAGGCGATGACGACCACTTTCGCCAGTTATGCGGCGGTCGCGATCGAGAACGCGCGTCTCTACGATACAGCGCAGGAGCAAGCCTATGCCTCTGCCGCGTTGTTGCAGGTGGCGCAGGCGGTGGTCAGCCTGAACGATCTCGATGAAATTCTTGGCACCATCATCCGTATTATGCCGATCCTGGTGGGCGTGCAGCGCGCGGCGCTCTATCAATGGAATGTCGAAAAAGAGAGCTTTGAGCCTTCACAGCAATATGGTCTGGGTGAGGATGAGGAACAGGTCTTCTGGAGGCGCTCTTTTGCCCCGGGCGAATTCGTGATTCTGGATGCCTGCCGGGATACTGGAAGCCTGGTAGCCTGCCAGCTCAACTCTGAGGGAGAGCGCGGTTTGCCTGCCTGGCTTTCGCTCGATCCTCACCTGGACGTGAACCTGGGAAATCCGAGCCCCTTCTTGTTCGCAGTACCCATTGCCGTGAAGGATGATCTCTATGGTGTAATGCTGATCGAGGAAGCCCCGGGTGGGTTGCGCTTCCGGGCTCGACGGCTGGAGATCATCACGGGTATCGCCCAGCAAGCCGCGCTTGCCATCCAGAACGACCTCCTGCAAAAGGAGATGGTTGTCCGCGAGCGCCTCGAAACCGAAGTGCAGCTGGCGCGCCAGATTCAGCAGACGTTTATCCCCGAAACTTTGCCCCAGTTCCCGGAGTGGGAGCTCGCCGCGCGTTGGAAGACGGCGCGTCAGGTGGGCGGCGATTTCTACGATGTGTTTGACCTGCCAGACCGGCGCCTGGGACTCTTCATTGCCGACGTTGCCGACAAGGGTGTACCGGCTGCGCTCTTCATGGCTCTCACACGGACCCTCGTCCGCGCGGCCGTTACAGAGCTGGAATCTCCTGCCGAGGCGATGAGACGTGTCAACGACTTGTTGATGCCCGATACGCGCCAGGGGATGTTCGTCACAGCCGTCTATGCCGTGCTGGACATGGAAAAAAACGAATTGACATACGTGAACGCCGGGCATAACCCGCCACTCTGGATGAAACATAATGCGGAGGTGGAGAGACTCACTCGTACCGCCATTGCTCTAGGCGTGGTCACTGGAGAGCCTGTGGGACAGCGCACTATAAAACTGGAAAACGGCGATACCCTGTTGCTCTACACCGACGGCTTGACCGAATCCTTCAATAACGATGCCGAATTCTTTGGTGAAGAACGTCTCATGGACGCGATTCAATCCAATCAATATTCGTCTGCATCTGAGTTGATGGATGTAGTGGAAAAATCCCTGCTCAACTTTGTGCAGGATGTCCCCCCCGCCGACGATCTGACGATGCTGGTGTTGAGAAGAGTGGGGTAAGTTCGTTCCTAATAGGACATACACATCGCGCTGCGAATAGTCTCCCTACAATCCCGCAATCAGAAGTAGAATCGCTTATCACATACCCCAGACCTGAGGAAAAATGTATACAGCTCACCGCAAGAAAATCGTCTCTACCGACAAGGCGCCGAAAGCCATCGGGCCCTATTCACAAGCCATCAGTACAGAGAATCTAATCTTTACAGCCGGCCAGGTTGGGCTGGACCCTGCCACGATGGAGCTCGTGGAAGGCGGCGTCGAAGCGCAGACCCGTCAGGCGCTCACCAACCTCAAACACGTGCTGGAAAGCGCCGACTCAGGCTTGAATTTTGTGCTCAAAACGACCGTCTTCTTGCAGGATATGGGTGATTTTGCAAAGATGAATTCCGTCTACGCCGAGTTCTTCCCGGAAAGCCCACCCGCACGTAGCACCGTCCAGGTGGCAGGCTTACCCAAAGGGGCATCAGTTGAAATCGAATGCGTAGCACTCCTCAACCCCACCCGCGGCGACTAATTACTAGTTACCAATTACCAATTACTATTTACTAATTACTTTACTCCCTGGTCTGTGCTCACGCAGGGCAAAATCAAAGAATTACATAAGTTGCTCATCAGGCTGCACGGCGGGTTGAGGGTATACCGGAGATCGGTATAGATTCAATCCGGCGCTCGTGGAGGCCTAGATGGTAAAATTATTGTCCGCAGTGAGGGGGGCATGGCGCAGCCTTCGCGGTCCATCTGCCACTTGCAAAACCATCTCACGGATTACGAATTACGATTATCATTGTAGTTCGTAACGCGTCCACACTGCTGCTTTGCGGTGTGTTACGCTTGTTCGTATCATGTTGCCAAAAGTGTCCATCATTGTTCCCTGTTATAACGAGCAATCCACAATCCGTTTGTTGCTGGAGGCTCTCGGCGAGCAGACCTATCCGCGCGCTGAGATGGAAGTGATCGTTGCGGATGGCCTTTCGACCGATGGCACAAGGCACGCGATCGCCGCGTTCCAAAGGGACGTCCCGGACTTGCGCGTGCGAGTGGTCGAGAACAGTAAGCGTTCGATCCCCTCGGCATTAAATCGTGCCATCGAAGCATCGGGCGGCGAGATCATTGTCCGCATGGATGGACATTCGAAACCGTATCCCGACTACGTGGCGAATTGCATTACTGCGCACCAGGCAGGGCGCGGGGATAACGTCGGGGGTGTCTGGGAGATTCACCCTGGTGCAGAGACGTGGATCGCAAAGTCCATTGCCGTTGCCGCGGCGCATCCGCTTGGGGTGGGGGATGCGCTCTATCGCCACGCGAAACAGGCTGCCGAGGTTGATACTGTCCCGTTTGGATCGTTTCGCCGGGCGCTGATCGAACGGGTTGGGTTCTTCGACGAATCTCTGCTCACAAATGAGGATTATGAGTTTAATGCGCGGGTCAGGAAATCTGGTGGAAAAATCTGGCTGGACCCATCGATCCGGTCCGTTTATTTCGCGCGTTCTACATTGCTGCAACTCGTCCGTCAGTACTGGCGTTACGGCTTCTGGAAGTGGCGAATGCTGCGCCGCTATCCCGATACGCTTCGCTGGCGGCAGGCGCTGCCTCCGCTGTTTGTTCTGAGCTTGGTAGCCTTGCTTTTGCTTTCCGTCTTTATTCCATTTGTCGGTATCCTTTTGGTTGCTGAGCTGTTACTCTATTTTTCAATCATGATCCTTGCAGGGTTTCATGCCGCGCTTCGGAGACAAAGCGCCTATTTGACCGTGGGCTTGCCCCTGGCGATATTTACCATGCACCTCACCTGGGGGAGCGGATTTTTGTGGAGCATGTTGACCTCGAGCGTTCAAAACCATGGCTGAAAACATTCGTACCACACCGCTGCGCATACGTCCGAGCGAATATCGTTCTCTCTTGGCAATCGGCGATCTGGTGATGGCCGTCGTATCGATGTTTGTCGCTCTCTATACGTGGGGGCAATATAACCTTTATGTGTATAGAATCTTATATCAGCAATATCTTGACCAGGGGTTGGGTCCCAGCAGAGCCCAGCAGCTTGCCGAGGGCCAAACCGTTTTTGCTCCGGAATTCTGGTTCTACTTTCTGCCAGTCATCTGGATGTTGCTGCTGGTGGAGCTGTACGAACCTCACGTAGCCAGCAGTGGGAAAAAGACAACGCGCGGGATCGCCATTGCCGCCTTTATCGGTTTGCTGGCTTACTCGCTCGCTTTTATCATCCAGCAGGAGTCTAACCTGCCTCGTATCGGTGTGGGCGCATTTCTTCTCTATGCTGCTATCCTGACTCTTGCCTGGCGCATGATCTTTATCCGCGTTTACAAGTCCACGGGACAACGGCGGCGTGTATTGCTGATCGGCGCCGGCAAGGCAGGGCGAACCTTGGCGGAACTGTATCATTCTCAAACAACACGTTCGTTCAACCTGATCGGTTACGTCGACGACGATGAGTCAAAGGTGGGGAAAACCATTTGCGATTTGCGCGTGCTGGGTTCGAGCCCGCATTTGCTCAGTCTGATCGATGTCCATCGTATTTCAGATCTTGTGATTGCAATCAACGGTGAGATTAAGGGCGCAACCTTTCAATCCATCCTGGATGCTCAGGAAAAGGGCGTCGAAGTGACGCGTATGCCTATTTTGTATGAGGAGATGACGGGGCGCGTGCCTGTTCACCATTTGGAGTCCGACTGGATCATCCGTTCCTTTGTAGATGGATTGCACGTCAGCGGTTTTTACGAGCTGACCAAGCGTATTCTGGACATCCTGGGCGCAACAGTCGGCTTGCTGCTTTTTGCCATCACCTGTCCATTTCTTTCTGTGGCAGTTTTGGCGGACACCGGTTTTCCTATCTTTTATTCCCAGCCGCGCCTGGGTAAAGGTGGCCTGATCTTCAAGATTTACAAATACCGTACCATGCGCCAGGATGCCGAAGCCGATGGGGAGGCAAAGACAACCCTGGAGAACGATCCGCGTGTCACGCGGGCGGGCGGCTTCCTGCGCAGGACGCGTCTGGATGAGCTGCCCCAGTTCTGGAATGTGCTGCGCGGCGAGATGAGCCTCGTCGGTCCCCGCGCAGAGCGGCCCGAGCTGGTGGCTGACTATCAAAAACAGGTTCCCTTTTACCGGGCGCGTTTACTTGTCAAGCCAGGGCTCACGGGGTGGGCTCAAATCAATTATGGTTATGTGTCCAGTGTCACCGAAACGGCTGTGAAAATCGAATACGACCTGTATTACATCAAACATCGCACGCTGGGAATGGACTTCCAGATCATCCTGCGGACGATTGGCACGGTATTAAGACGGACAGGGAGATAATATGAAATATCTGGTCACTGGCGCCGCCGGGTTCATCGGGTCGCATATTGCCCATAAGCTGCTTGCACAGGGCGAATCCGTCCGCGTGTTGGATAACTTCAGCACGGGAAAACGTGAAAACCTGGAGGGCATGGTCGAGCGATTTAATGGAAGTCGTTTTGAAGTTGTTGAAGCAGACCTGCGGGACGCGGCACGCGTAGGAGAGGCGGTGCGCGGCGTGGAGGTCATTTTCCATGAGGCGGCGTTTGTCTCCGTCCCGCAATCGATGGAGGAACCTCAGGCTTGTTTCGATGTCAATATCACTGGCACCTCGCGGCTGCTCGACACAGCGCGTGCCACGGGAGTTCGGCGGGTCGTATTGGCCTCGAGCGCGGCGATCTACGGAGAGTCGGATGCGCTGCCTCTCGTGGAAGAGACGCTGCCGCAGCCTCTCTCTCCATATGCGGTTTCCAAGCGCGTTAAGGAAATGTATGCCGAGTTATTCACAGGGTCGTTTGGTCTGGAAGTGGTCGCGTTGCGTTACTTCAATGTCTACGGTCCGCGCCAGCGACCAGACTCGATGTACGCCGCTGCCGTCCCGATCTTTGCACGCCGTTTATTAGACGGCAAGCCCGTGACCGTATATGGCGATGGCGGGCAAACGCGCGACTTGATTAATGTCCATGACGTGGTGCGCGCGAACCTCATTGCATCCGAGCACGCGAATGCACCAGGTAAGATTTTCAATGTATGCACGGGCATCGAAACTCGCTTGCTGGATCTGTTAGATGTCATGTACGAATTGATACCGAATTCTCCGCCGCCTCAATTTGCCACGCCGCGCGCGGGAGATATCTACCGTTCCGTAGGAAGCCCGCAGAAAGCAAGAGACGAGCTGGGATTCCAGGCGGAGGTCTCGCTCGCGGACGGTTTGAAAGAGACGATCGACTGGATGCGTGCATGAGGACTCAGCATCCTGTACGCAATCGTTTCGTGCTCATAGGGGATATTGCACTGACGATTGTTTCTGTATTGGGCAGTTTTGCAGGACGGCTGGACGTAGGGGAGTTGCCTTATTATTTCCCCGCTGTGGTCTTGATGTGTGCCGTCGCACTGGCGATCAAGATTCCTACCTATTACTTCTTCGGTCTCTACCGCCGTTTGTGGATTTATGCTAG
>JAICRQ010000254.1 GCA_025966435.1 Anaerolineales bacterium
GAATACCTCCATTACGATAATAGTTCACTTCCACTTCTGTATTCATTAATGCGATCACGTTGAATTCCAGGACCGAGCCATCCGGTTTGGTCGCCCGTGCTTGGACAACAGCTTTGGGGGTCATGGTGTCACTTAAGCCTTCAATATCAATGACCTCTTCGCCGGTGAGTCCCAGCGATTCAACATTTTGCCCTTCCACAAACTTCAAAGGCATGATTCCCATCCCAACGAGATTCGACCGATGAATGCGCTCAAAGGATTCGGCAATCACAGCTTTCACCCCTTGCAGCATCGGACCTTTAGCTGCCCAGTCTCGGCTTGAACCGGTTCCATATTCCTTACCTGCCAGCACAACCGTCGGTATACCCTCCGCTTTATATTTCATCGCGGCGTCAAAAATAGGCATTTCCTCGCCCGAAGGTTGGTGTTTCGTCCAGTTGCCTTCCTTGGGGGCGACCATGAAATTCTTCAATCGGATGTTTGCAAAGGTGCCGCGCGCCATTACGAGGTCATTTCCCCGGCGCGTCCCATACTGGTTAAAGTCCTTGGGCTGCACGCCTCGCTCCTGCAGGAAGATGCCCGCGGGAGAATTCGTGGCGATGTTGCCTGCCGGTGAGATATGATCGGTGGTGATCGAATCGCCGAAAACGCCCAGGACGCGCGCACCCCTGATGTCTTCAATGGCAGGTACATCCAGCGTCAGGCTCTGGAAGTAGGGCGGGTGATGGATATAGGTAGAGTCTTCACTCCACTCGAACAGCTCCCCTTCCTTGACTTCAATCGCCTGCCATATCTCGGAGCCGCTAAAGACGTCGGAGTATTTTTCCTTGAACATCTCCGCTTTGACACTGGCAGCAATTGCTTCGTTGATTTCCTGCTGCGTCGGCCACAGGTCTTTCAGATAGACCGGCTGACCATCCGAACCGATCCCCAGAGACTCATTGTTCAGATCGATATCCACGGTCCCGGCGAGCGCATACGCCACCACCAGCGGCGGCGAGGCAAGGTAGTTGGCTTTCACCAGCGGATGGACGCGTCCCTCGAAGTTACGGTTGCCCGAAAGCACTGCCGCAGCAACCAGATCTGAACCTGTGACAGCTTTTGCAACTTCACCCGGAAGGGGACCGGAGTTCCCGATACAGGTCGTACAACCGTAAGCAATCACGTTGAAACCAAGCTTGGAAAGCGGATCGATCAAACCTGCCTGCTGGAGATATTCGGTCACGACGCGTGAACCAGGCGCCAGTGACGTTTTAACATACGGCTTGACGTTCAGTCCTTTTTCAATCGCTTTCTTCGCCACAAGCCCTGCCGCAAGCAGCACAGACGGGTTGGACGTATTCGTACAGGAGGTAATCGCCGCGATCACCACCGCGCCATGCTTCATCTTCTGGGTGCCGCCGTTTGTGCCGAAGGTTGCTTCGCGTGCCAGCGCCTCTGGGGAGAGTTCAAAGCCGCGCTCCTTGACCGGCGCCGTCAGCGCACTTTGAAACGCGGTTTTCATATCGGAAAGCGCTACACGGTCTTGTGGACGCTTGGGTCCTGCCAGGGAAGGCACAACCGAAGCGAGATCCAGTTCGAGCGTGTCGGTGAATTCAGGGTCGGGCGCCGATTCCTCGCGGAAGAGTCCCTGGAGGCGCATATACGCTTCAGTGCGCTCCACTGCTTCTTCAGAGCGGCCCGTCAGGCGCATGTAACGAAGAGTTTCAGTATCCACCGGAAAATAACCGATGGTCGCGCCATATTCAGGAGCCATGTTCGCAATTGTGGCGCGGTCTGTTAGAGACATGCCGTTGAGGCCTTCACCATAGAACTCGACAAATTTATCCACGACGCCCTTGTTGCGAAGCATTTGTGTAACGGTGAGAACCAGATCTGTCGCAGTGACGCCCTCACGCAATTTGCCGTATAGCCTGAACCCAATGACGTCTGGCAAAAGCATATCCATGGGCTGACCCAGCATTACAGCTTCGGCTTCGATGCCACCCACGCCCCAGCCGACAACACCGAGACCATTGATCATCGTCGTGTGCGAATCCGTGCCGACTAAGGTATCGGGGAAAGCAAGCGTTTCCTCGCCATCCTGTTTGGTCATGGCCACATCCGCAAGATATTCCAAATTAACTTGGTGGACAATGCCCGTCATCGGCGGGACCACACGGAAGCTGCTAAACGCCTTTTGTCCCCACTTGAGGAATTCATAGCGTTCGCGATTGCGCTGGAATTCCACCTCGGTGTTGCGCCGGAGCGCATCGGCAGTCGCAAAAAAGTCCACCTGGACGGAATGGTCAATGACCAGATCCACCGGCACCAAAGGGTTGATCTTCTTCGGGTCCCCTCCAAGGCGCGCCACGGCAGAGCGCATCGCCGCAAGGTCTACGACTGCTGGGACGCCAGTGAAATCCTGCATGATCACGCGCGCCGGCAAAAACGGAATACCCGGGCGAAGGGCCCTGGGCGTCCAGCCGGCGATGTTCTTTACATCGATCTCAATGATCTCTTTGTTATTACACTGGCGGAGAGCCGCCTCAAGAACGACTCGAATGGAATACGGAAGTTTTTTGAGATCTGTCAGGCCCGCTTTTTCCAGTGCATCGAGTCGATAGATCACATATTCCTTGTCCCCAACCTTTAGTACGTCACGTGCATTGAAAAAATCATTCATCGTGTCTCCTTTGGTGTGTGAAAGTTCGTAGGGTTTTCGACCCTACACTCACACCACAATTTCCAGCACTTGCACTCTCTGGCACTGTCTGCCATTGTTATCTTCGCAGTGAAGTGGAATGGGACGACGAGTGCGTGCAAGTGCAGGTGAGAACACAAAGGAGCGCCTTTGATATCCTCGACGCTTGTGGTGATATTTACAGTTTCAAATCCTTATACAGCTTTGTGACAAGCTCCTCTTTTTCATCCTCAGGCAGGAAACAGGCGTTTGCCGCAGCCACGATCCGCTCTCTGAGTATGGTTTGAGTCATGCGCAGATCTTCGCAGGCAGTGTAATACTCGTGACTCAATGTGATGCGCGAGATGCTGGGATCATCGGTATTGATTGTGACATTCAAGCCCGCCTCCAGCATCTTCATCAAAGGATGAGTATCCAGAGAACCGATCACCCCGGATTGATAATTGCTCGTCATGCAGACCTCAAAAGCTGTCCCACGCTCGCGCGCCAACGCAACCACGTCCTCATCTTCCAACACCCGCACGCCGTGACCGATCCGCTCGGCGCCCAGCTGTTCGATCGCTTCCTTGACGTTGGTCGCGGGTCCCCATTCCCCGGCGTGGATGGTCACATGCAAACCGGACTGGCGTGCTTCCTTGACCACGCCGTAAAAGGGCTCCGTCTTGAACTCTGCCTCATTGCCTGCCAGGTCTATCGCGACCAGTCCATCCTCGAGATGTTCCACAGCCAGCCACACCACCTGCTCCGCGAGCTCCGTGCTTTCGTGGCGGTTCATCGAAGCGATCAGTCGAACAATGACTCCATGCTTCTCTGACGCTTCCTTAGTGCTAGTAATTACCCAATCCACGACATCATGTAACGGGAAACGTTCTGCGCGGCTCAGGGCAACCGGCGTAAAGCGCAGTTCCATATAGCGGACGTTATCTTTCGCGGCATCTTCGATGGCTTCCCGCGTGATACGATGGATGGCATCGGGCGAGCGGTAGAACAACCGCAGGGTGTTGAACTTGGCAAGAAAGTTCTCGAAGGTGTACTTATCTTCTTCTTGAATCTGAACCAGAGTGCTCAACCGCAGCACATCGGCAGGGATGGTGATACCATGCTGGCGTGCAATGTCCACCATGGTATCCAGCCGCAGCGAGCCTTCCAGATGTCGATGCAGCTCCACTTTCGGGAGAGCTCGATATGTATTCAGAGAAGCTGTGACGCGTTCAGCAGTAGGCATACTTCTAACGGGTGTAGAAGACATTCTTTAACGTCGAACCCTTGCGCTACACCTGCCCTGGCGGGCGGTGCCAGGGGGAGCGCTTACTCCTCCACGATTAGTGTCGCCGCCGTTTCTTTTTCTTACCATGATCTGTTTGTGTTTGTGAAGCCTGTGTTGCCGCCGTTGGCGTACCCGAAACTTCCACAGGGGTGATTTCGACGGGTCTGGGCTGGTAGGCAAACACACGGCTGATGACCAGACCTCGAATATCTTCCACCAATTGTGCAAACATCTCAGAGGCTTTCGTTTTATATTGTACCAGTGGGTCACGCTGAGCGTAAGCCTCTAAACCGATAGAAACCCGCAGCGCTTCGATGCGCGTCAAGTAATCCACCCATAACTCTGTCGTTGCACTTAACAGCAGCTGGCGGTGGACTTCGTTCAGCGCATATCGCCCCACCGACTCGACCAGTGCTTCACGGTCCGACTCCCCGAGGCTGGCTACCGGCTCATTGAGCCGTTCCTCACCAAAAGCCATCTTTGCAGCCACGCCAAAATCTGCAAGCCGCTGCGCATTAGCAGAAAGACGGGCATACTCACGCTGTCCCCAGGCAAAGCGCAGGGCTTCTTCGGCTTCGTCCAGGTGGGTCAACACATCTTCGATCACTTGATCTGCTGGCTGACCTTCCAGCAGTTGGGCAATCAAAAACACATAGCTAAAGCGAGTAAATACTCTTTTGATCTGACGGTGTGTCTTCTGATCGAAATCTGTGCGCGCGCCCTGCGAAAGCGAAAGCAGCAATTGGAGCTTGGTTGTGTCATTGACCTCGCGCGGCATAAGGTTATGGACGTCATTCCGGATCTGACCATTTTCGCCGACTAGACGGTCGCGACGCCGCTTCAATGCCTCTTCCGCGGCTTCTGTGATCTTATCCGCCGCGTCCTGCCAATTGGAAATCTCGAACTTCTCCGCCAGCGCTTCGCCGAACCGGTTCTGTACCGCCGAGATCACGCGCGAGGCATATAGCACGGTCAGGTTCGCAGAGACCAAGTTGCGGATATCTTCTTTCATATCCTCCGGGTCTTCGCCAAGCCTTCGTAACTGATCTCCGTTGAGCCGAAGCTGCATGCCAATGAGACCGTTGATCTCCTCCAGCATTTTTTGTGGCCGCGGGCGCTCTGTGTCATCTACATCGCGCAGACCGTCGAAATAGGCATCGAGGGTATCTCCGCGGCTGGAGAACTGGGTTTCAAAGTTCTCCTCAGTGGTATCGATCAAATTCTCAATCGCGCGCAAATGATGCGCGTTTTCGGCGTCGATGGCGCGGGCGATCAAATCCAGAGTTGCCTGTCGGAGGTCGGTCGATTGATTTAATTCCTTCAGGAGTAAAGTCAGCCCGAAGCTGGGGAAGAGTCTTTCGCCGCTCATGAACGGCGGCTGGACCTGTTCGAGCCAGGCAATCAACTTCCAGGGACCCTCTTCATCTGAAAGCCCAGCTTCCACACGTTGGGTTACTTCCTGCTCCAGCATTTCAGCGACATTCTGGCTCAGGTCCTCTTTCACAAAAGTGCGGTCCCGCTGAGCATAGATCTGACCGCGCTGTTTGTTGAGCACATCGTCGTATTCCAGCAGGTGCTTGCGCACATCGAAGTTCGCGCCCTCGATGCGGTGCTGCGACTGTTCGATAATATTCCCGACCAATCGCACCTCGAGCGGCAGGGAATCATCCACCCGCAGTCGTTCCATCAAACTGCTGAC
>JAICRQ010000080.1 GCA_025966435.1 Anaerolineales bacterium
GCGTGGACACTTAAGGAGACGCCCTGCTCCTCTGCCTTTCCCTTGATCAATGCGCAGGTGACTTCAGTCACGCGCACCGATTGCACCCAGCCTAGCTCGAATGTGTTCAATCCGAGCGATTTGCTGAACTCGATTGCGCCGACCGAGCCCCCTGGCTTTTTGGGAGTCGCAAGCGGCGAGCCAACTGTACCGAATTGAAATGATAGGGTCATGATGCCTCCAGTGGTGAGTAATCAGTGTTTAGATGTCAGTTGCCAGTAAACAATGGAACGAGACGCGCCCATAACGGCGGACCGATGATGAGCAGGCCAATCACGATCCCTGCCAGGGCTGCGACGAGCACCGCGCCCGCGCCTACGTCCTTGCCAACCTTTGCCAGCGGATGATGCACCGGGCTTGCCAGATCCACCACGGCTTCGATGGCGGTGTTAATGAATTCCGCCGTGAAGACCATCGCAATGGTCAGTACGATGACAGCCCAATCAAAGGGTTTCAGTTCTACCCATAATCCTACAAGGACGACGGCGGTGGCAAAGACCAGATGAATCCAGGCGTTGTGCTGTGTTTTCAGCACATACCACCAGCCGCGGAAAGCATGTCCAAAAGCGGCGATGCGGGAATAGAGGAAGCTTTTGAGCGACATCATTCCTCACGGATTTGAATATTTCCCAACCCGAGCTGTTCGAGGATTTCGGACTGTGCTCTCCACATATGGGTTTTTTCTTCCGCCTCCGCATGGTCATGCCCGAGCAAGTGCAAGACGCCGTGAACCACTAAAAGCTGCACTTCCGACTCCAGCGGATGTCCGGCGGCGTCTGCCTGCGCCTGCGCACGCGGGATGGAAATGAGGATATCTCCAAGATACTGAGCGCCCGTCTCCGGGTCGGTTTCGGAGGCAGGGAAGGAAAGCACATCCGTCGGCGCGTCGACACCAAGATATTCGCGGTTCAATTGATGAAGGCGAGCGTCATCGGTCAGGACGATCGTCAGCTCAGACTCGGACGCCTGAGACTCATGCTCCAGCGCGGCCTGTGCCGCGCGCTCCAGAAGATTTTCGGGGAAAGGGAATTCAGCTTCAACGTGGATCATTTTTAATTGGGATCGTGCTCACGTCCTGCGTGGCAGGCGACTCTTTGGGATAAGAAATGCGCGGGTGATGCGTGCCGCGCAGGATGCTGACAAACACATCGGTGATGATGCTGAGGTCGCGCAGGGTTAATTGCGTCTCGTCCAACTGACCCTGTTTTTGCGCAACCTCCATTGTAGAGTGAACAATTCTTCGGATCGCTTCCTCATCTTCGGGGCGTTCCGCCCGGGAGCGCGCTTCGGAGCCATCCGCCAGCATGAGCAGCGCCGTCTCGCGCGAACGCGGACGCGGACCCGGATAACGGAATTGTTCCTTGTCCACTTTCGACTCATCCCCCCCAGCCGCTTCCAGAGCCTGGTTGTATTGATAGCGCGTGATCATCGTCCCATGATGCTCGAGGATGAAATCATCGATGCGGCGCGGCAGGCGGTGTTTGTGGGCGAGAGCGACTCCCTCAGGAACGTGTGCAATGATCGCCTCCGCGGATTCATGGGGTGCTAGGTCTTCATGCGTGTTCAACTGGTCCTGCGGCTGGTTCTCCACAAAGAACATGGGGTTCATCGCCTTGCCCACATCGTGGAAGAGCGCACCGACGCGCGTCAGCAGGGCATCCGCGCCGATCGCCTCGGCAGCCTGTTCGGCGAGGTTCGCCACCTGCAAACTGTGCTGGTATGTGCCCGGCGCATTACGTAAAAAGAATTGCAGGAGCGGGAAATCAGGGCGTGAAATTTCGATCAGCTGCAGGGCAGTCGTGAGACCAAGCGCCTGGGCCAGGAAATATTGAAGCAATAGCGCGATGCTGCATGCTGCCAACCCGCTAAAGATAGCGGCGCCCGGCAATTGCAACAGCGCCACCGCGTCCATGGGAACGAAGGGAAAACGGAATGCCAGGAGCGTGAGGACTCCTGCCAGCGCAGTAGCCATCCCGGCGCGGAAGAAGGTCCAGACTCGCCGCGCGCTTCCCAGCACAAGCACACCCGTCAACGATGAGAAAAGGTAATAGGGCGTCAGGTCTGCGGCATTGGGTAAGTTATAGGGCACCAGAACAGACAACGCGATGGAGAACACAATGCCAGCTTCCAGCCCAAACAAGGTGGTGAGCAATAACCCCAGGGCAGCTAGAGGAAAGGCGTATGGCAGCACTGTGCGGTTAAGAATAGTAAGCCGCGCGCTCACAATAAAAAGGATAAAGAGCAAGGCGATCAAAACCAGACTGCGCGCTTCCAAGCGGAACGGCAAATGCCGCCGTGAAAAATAAAGGTGGACGAACATGGCAACCGTTAGTACGACCGCGCCCGCGCCCACAAAATTCTGCCACGGGCGTGACTCCGCAATCAAATCAAACTGCTGCAGTGCCTCAAAGTCAGCCGGGGTAATGATCTGACCTCGCAGGACGATGATCTCGCCCGCCTTATATTCCTGGATCACGGGCTCCACCGACTCCCGCGCAGCCTGCTTGGTGGACTCAGTTAACTCTTCACTTAATAAGCTATTCGGGACGACAAACGTCGCGACCAGCTCCGCCACCAGCGCAGCCTGCTCTTCGTTCAAAGCAAGGCTTACCAGCGAAGGGATCGTTCGCCGTGTGGAATCGAGATCCTGGTCACGAATCGCGCGGCGCATCACTTGTTCCAGCACGCTTAACGACTCCTGATGGATCGCCTCCCAACGTGAAGCGGGCAATGCCAGGATGCTTTCGGTCGTCTCGGGCCTGAGCTTTATGTCGGTGAGCAGGGCAATGTCGGCGGCTTTTTGCTCGGGGGTGGAAAACTCGTCATCTCGCACCAGGGCAATGTATTCCAGCGCGGCGCGCAAGCGCTCGATCTGGTCGCGGGCGATGGATGGCTCGGGAGGTGCGTAGACCGACTGAACTGCTTCCTCCGCCGCACGGCGTGCGTCGTCTGTGCGTACCTGGCTGATATAGTTCAGAGGACCCGTAGCCTGGAAATCACTGGGGGAAACATCCCCTGGCTGGAGCGGCACCGTTGCCTGCATGAGATCCGGCAGAATCAAAATCCCATACGAGATAACGCTCGTCACCGCGAGCAGGGTTATTCGTAACAAACGGATGCGCGCCCGTGTCTGGCGATCGCGCCCGGTGGAATTCCCCATTTTATTTCCAGATATCTAACCACGGAGGCATGGAAACAGCGAAAAATCCCTTTAAAGAATTTCGGTGCCCCCCTGGTCCCGTGGTGAAAGATTTGAATGCCATTGTTACGTTTGCAAAAGTTCCCGTACGGTGGCGCTGACCATGTCATTCGGCGCGCGTCCTGCGACCTTTGGCATGACAGCCTTCATGACCTTCCCCATATCGGAAGGAGAGGATGCGCCGGTTTCGGCAATCGCTGCCTGCACCAGCGCGCGCAGTTCTTCGGCGGGCATGGCTTTCGGGAGAAAGGCTTGCAGTATGTTGATCTCGGCTTCGTTGGCTTCCACCAGGTCAGTACGGTTTGCCTTCTTTGCCTCCTCCAGCGACTCGCGGCGGTTCTTGACTTCCTTCTGGAGGATATTCATCACCGCCGTATCATCCAGCTCAACGCGCTTATCCGCAGGATTGCTTCGCTTATCCACCTCTGCCTGTTTGACGGCAGCGAGCACCATACGCACGGTACGCTTGCGCACCTCATCCCCGCTCTTCATGGCCTCTTTCATCGAGTCATTCAATTGGGTTTTGATACTCATGCGGCGGATTATACTAGAGTGACGATAGGAAAGATACTCTCTGCAGCCTCCGATGTGCTGCAGATGTGTTCGCTCAGAGAGACCGGTATTCTTCCGGCAAACGGACCGGGCGCAGGGTTTCCAGCGAGACAAAGACCCCGGTCTGCTTGGCACGCGCCACAAGCTGACCCGTCCCCTGACTCTCGAACTCCGCCGCCAGATCCCACTTGCTTCGACCATGCTCCGCCAGCCACATCCGTCCGGTCACAATATCGGGAAAACGCACTGGCGCCAGATAATCAATTTCCGTATGCATCAGGGCAGGCGCAATTCCGCGTTGTAACGCATCGCCGAGGGAGAGCGCCTGTTCCGCAAATAGATTACGCAAATCCTCCAGCCAGCGAATATAGCTGATGTTGCTGACGATACCGGCAAAATCGATATCGTACGTCATCACGCGAAATTCGTGCTGGATTGTTTGCATCAGAGTCTACTTCTTCGATCCTGTGAGCGCGGTGGTGATTCCCAATCCCACATACACCAGCCCGGCGAAATAACGCTGTCCCTTCTGGTAATGACGGTTGCCGCGTACTTTGTCCGCCAGAGAGCTGGCTAACAAAGCATATAGGCTGTCGGTAATGAGCGCCATTCCTACGAACAGCGCGCCCAGGAGCAGCGTCTGTGAGGTAACGTTTCCTTTGGCAGGATCCACGAACTGGGGCAGAAACGCAAAGAAGAACAGGGCAGTCTTGGGGTTGAGCAGGTTGATCGCGAACCCCTGCCAGTAAATGCGCTTCAGGCTTTCTGCCTTGACCTCTCCATTGCTTGCCCCCTCCTCAGAGACCAGCAGCTTGCGAACGCCGAGATAAATCAGATACGCCGCGCCCAGATACTTCACCACGTCGAACGCCAGCGCAGACGATAACAGAATCGCCGAAAGCCCAAGAGTCGCGGCGACCGCCTGGAGGAAGTTCGCGGTCTCGATCGCCAGCACGGAGACGAGCCCGGCTAAGCGTCCCTGGTTGGCGCTTCGGGCGGTGATATATAAAACAGCAGGACCCGGGACCAATAACAATGCCAGGCTCGCCCCCAGAAAAAGATAAAGCTGCGAGAACTCGATCATGACTGTGCCTCTTTCTAAGCTCACAAAATTTCAAAACTTCCCAGGCGGCAGAAGCGGATAAAGTGTTTCAAGTGTCGCTTTTCATTCCCGGCAAAATACTCGCGCGGATCCGTGCCCATAATATCCAGTAATCCATCTTGAAGCTCTTCCTCGATGAATTCTCGTTCCTCGGGCGATAACCACTCGGGCAGGTCCTCCTCGATCTGCAACATGGAATTCCAATCGGCGGCACACTCCTCATCCGGGATATCGTTCAGGGATCGTTCCAGTGCGGCTGCCAGCGAACGGGCATCTTCTGCTTTTAGCGTCTGACCGTCATTCGTAAGATAGCGGCCATCCCATTCCGCACAGAGTTCGTAAAAGTCAAAGTGTGCGGGTGGGCGCGTGCCCAGGGGTTTCCAGCCATACAACTGAGCCAGCTCCAGGGCTTTTGCCCAGAACTGTTTGCTGAAGGTTCTGCACAGGCGAGTGGATTGACTGACCAGTTCGTAGCTCATGGAATAGCGGATTGCCTAATTATACTTATTCTTCGCTAGGTAGATATGGTGGCAGTTGCACTGCTGGCAGGTGGCAGTTTAACTGCCACCTGCCAGCAGTGCAACTGCGGGCAAAACATTCATTTGGATGTGGAGCACTTTGGTTATAATGACTGCATGTCATTTTACACATCCAAAGGTGATGACGGGACGACCAGCCTGCTTGGCGAGGGGCGCGTTGCAAAGTATCATGCACGCATCGAGGCGGTAGGAACGCTCGACGAGTCCAGCGCCGCTTTAGGGTTGGCGCGTGCCCAATGCCGCGACCCGCACTCCAACGGAATCCTGCTCGAAGCGCAGCGCGACCTCTACAAGCTTATGGCAGAGGTCGCCGCGACGCCTGAAAACGCTGAGAAGTTCCACTCCATCGACGCGGCTCGCGTGACCTGGCTGGAAGAACAGACAGACGAGTTAAGCAAGCTGGTGGAGATGCCAAAGGAATTCATCCTCCCGGGCGATTCGGTCGCGGGCGCTGCGCTTTCGCTGGCACGTGCGATCGTCCGCCGGGCAGAACGGCGCGTGGTGGAATTGTTCGACGCCGAGGAGATTAAGAACCCTGACCTGCAGCGGTATCTCAATCGTTTATCGTCTCTATGTTTTGTTTTAGAACTGCTCGAGAATCAGGCAGCGGGACATAAGACGACGCTGGCAAAAGAATAATATCCGTCCTGAGCGAAGTTGAAGAACAGAAGATACGAAAAATAAAATTGGCATCAAACCCACGCTTCGATTGCGTAGCATTCAGCGCGAAAGATTGGATGATATGACTGGCACATTGCTTAACATCGCAACTGTCTTGATTGGGGGACTAATCGGTTTGCTCTTTGGGGCGCGCATCCCGGACAAATTAAAAGAAACAGTCATTGCGGGCATGGGCCTGTTCACTGCCGCGATGGGGCTGCAGATGTTCCTCGATACAGAAAATGCATTGATCGTTCTGGGCGCGCTTCTTATCGGCACGTTGCTGGGTGAGTGGTGGCGCATCGAAGATGGCTTACATCGGTTGGGCGAATTCCTGGAAAGCAAATTTTCACGCGAAGAGAAGGATGGATCGAACAAATTTGTGCGGGGCTTTCTCACCGCCTCTCTGCTCTTTTGTGTAGGTCCCATGACGATCCTGGGTTCGATTCAGGACGGCCTAACCGGGGACTACAACTTGCTGGCAGTCAAATCCGTGCTGGATGGCTTTGCTTCCATGGCATTTGCCTCCACGCTGGGGGTTGGTGTGATGTTCTCAACGATCGTAATACTTATCTATCAAGGCGGGGTTAGCCTGTTGGCCGCACAATTGGACGCTCTTGTGACGCCATCCATGATGAATGAGCTGACTGCCACCGGTGGGGTCATTCTGCTGGGACTCGCGATCAGCAGCCTGCTGGAGATCAAAAAAATACGAGTAGGGAATATGCTGCCGGCGCTGGCTATCGCGCCATTGATCGTCTGGGGGATCGGGTTCTTCTAACGACGTTCATGCAAAGAGAGCGATAATTAATATCCCTACAAAAATGACTGTCGAGCCGATTACGCGCGTCCCTCCCATTGGCTCTTCCAGAAAGATCCACCCGAGTACCGCGCCGATGACGACGCTCACCTCGCGGATCGCGCCGGAATAACTTAACGGGGCGAACGAATAGGCAGTGAGTGCCAGCAGGTAGGCTGCCACACCCAGCGCTGCCGCCAGGATCAGCGGGAGGCGCGGTCCTTTCCAGGCAGCCAGAAACGGACTCCATCCGAAGCGGCGAATGTTATACGTGGTAGTCAGAACGGGCACGAACATGAACATCGTCAGCGCGTAGGGAAGCGCGGGACCATTCTTGACAGCCGTCCCATCGATCAGGGTATAGAGGGAGATGATCAGAGCAACGGATAACGCGATCGCCACGCCTTTAAAGTGAAGCCGGCTGCCGCGGCTTTGAATGAGAGCCGTCGCACCGATAATCACCATACCACAGACGATCAGGCTGACGCCAAGGATGCCGCCCAGGCTGGGCTGTTCTTTGAGAAAGACTACAGACCACAACATCAGGAACGCCGGCGCGGTTCCGCGCGCGATGGGATACACCAGCGAAAAGTCGTGGTCGCTGTAGGCATTCGAGAGCAGGATGAAGTACACTGCCTCCAGCCCCATACTGAGCAGAGCGAACAACCACATGGAGCGCGGCGGCAAACCGGTAAACAAGAGCAGAAAAAAGGCAAGGACCCCGCTGATGATTACCTGCCAGCCCATGGCAATGTACTTTTCCTGAGACCGTTTGAGGAGCAGATTCCAAAGCGCGTGCAGAAAAGCAGATGTCAGAAGGAGAAGAATGGCAACCAGGGGCATACTGCGAGTGAATGTACCATAGAAAATGGAAGTTGGATTAGCAACCCGACCTACTTTTGTTGGGGAAATGTAACCATTACGTTCTTCCAATTCCGTATTCCAATGCTATACTGTGCCGCAAATAACAACACAGGAGAATTGCTATGAAAGCGTTACGTCCATTGCTCTTTATCGTCTCATTGATTTCCATTGTAGGACTGGCTTGTTCCGGTGGGGCAACGCCGCCCACGCAGCCTCCACCGCCTACGCAGCCCGTGGTCATCCCGACGAACCCACCTCTGCCCACCGAGGTGCCGCCGACCGAAGAACTTCCCACGGAAGCACCAGCCACAGAGGTTGTGACTGAAGAGCCTGTCTCACAGGCAGAGGAATTTTTCACCGAAGAATTTGATACCCCTCTCTCCGGTGACTGGGATATCCTGACCGTCACCGGCTCAGATGATGCCGATCCTGATGAAGTGACCGTCGAAGCGGATAATGGGCAGCTCGTCTGGGATTTTGACAGCGAGTATGTCTATTATTACATCTTCTATAATGCCTTCGAGTATGAAGACGTCAAGCTCGAGGTGAGAGCCGACAACCGCGGCCGCAATAACAATTCCATCAGCCTGATCTGCCGTTACAACGCGGACATTGGCTGGTACGAGTTCAATATTGCCAATAACGGCTTGTACGACATCCTGTACGCTGAAGTGGAGAATGATGGCGATATTTCATACAGCCGGGTGGCGAATGGCGGCTCCAATGCAATCAATCAGGGCATGGATGTCAATGAGTACGCGATCACATGCGACGATGAAGAACTTGGCTTGTTCATCAACGGCGATGAAGTCATCACCATTCCCGAGAGGAGATATGGACTGCGTTCCGGCCAGGTAGGTGTCTCTGTCTCGTCCTTCAACGTCCTGCCCATCTTGATCGAAATGGATTGGATCCGGATCAGCGAGCCGTAAAAAGCAAAGAAGAAAAAGGAAAGAAAGGACCTCCGAGTCTTTGGGACTCGGAGGTCTTCGTTTTCGTAAAGTTCTTAATAAATCGGTATTCTTGCCCCGTTCACTTTGGCTGCCTCGGCAGAAAAGAGATATAGCATCGCCGCGGCAATTTCATCAGGCGTTGTTCCCTTGCCCGTATTATTCTCATCGATCGCGCGAACTTGAATGATATTCGCAGTGACGCCTTGTTCCTTGAGTTCCGCGGCGAGGGTCAGGACCAGATTCTCCTGTGCGGCTTTTGCGGCAGTGTAGATGCCTGTTTTACCTTGCGGGCTGGGCACGTTGGATGCAGAAACGATCATCACGCGTCCCCATTTGTGTTGCACCATCTGCGGCGCGAATGCCTGGAATAAATGGAAGGTCGTCCAGATGTGCTGACCCAGCATGGACTCCAGATCTTTCGCCTCGCCTTCTACCAGAGTCTTCCCACCGACCCAGCCACCGACGAGATGGATCAGGGCGTGGATTCCGCCGAATTTGGCGGCGACCGCCTCCGCGGTCGCGTGCACCACATTCCTATCCCGCAGATCAAAGGCAGAGGTCAACAAGCGTCCTTCCGGAATGTTCAAATCGCGCGCTAGCGCATCCAATTTTTCCGGATTGCGGTCGAGCAGAACCAGTGAGTGTCCGTGCTCCGCGAAGGTGTATGCAATTTTCCGCCCCAGCCCACCGGTTGCTCCGGTGATCAGGACTGTCTTAGTCATTTAATTCTTCCATCTGGGCTTCGCTCATGCCCTCCACGATGGGGGGATCAGATTGTTCCAGGAGTCGTTCGTTGCCATACAGATCGATCAAATGACCGGATTTTGCCGCCTTGGTTTCGAGATAAAAGCGGTTGTATTCATTTGGTTCCATAATATGGGGAATGCGTCCATTCACTTGGATGCCGTAGCGAGTGAGCTGATCGATCTTCTTCGGATTGTTCGTCATGAGCTGCACCGATTTGATCTTGAGCGACATCAACATGTGTGCGGCCACCGCATAGTCGCGCTCATCGTCGCGGAAACCGAGCGCCAGGTTTGCCTCCACGGTATCCAGCCCCTGATCCTGCAAACTGTAGGCGCGAATCTTATTGATCAGTCCGATGCCGCGCCCCTCCTGGCGCAGGTAGAGCACGATCCCCCGTTCCATCTTTCCGATCTTCTTTAGTGCCGCCTCAAGCTGGTCGCGGCAGTCACAGCGCAGAGAGCCCATCACATCTCCGGTCAGGCACTCAGAATGCAGACGCACGGGTACATCCGAGGCGCCGATCACATCCCCCCTGGTGATGGCAACATGCTCCTTGCCATCCTTGTTGTTCTCGAACGCTACGATATGGAAATCTCCAAAGCGGGTTGGCAGTTCCGCCATTGCCACAACACGGACACAGACTTTATCCTTACCCAGTCCTTCACATTCATGATCGCCTTCTGTTTCCAGAA
>JAICRQ010000463.1 GCA_025966435.1 Anaerolineales bacterium
CGAAGCAATCGTGTTCGAGGACTCCCCGAACGGAGTGCGCGCCGCCCAATCCGCCGGTATTTTCGTCGTCGCGGTGCCCAATTCCGTCACTTCCCTGCTGACGATCGAAAACGCTAGCCTGACATTAAGCTCATTAGCCGCTTTACCTCTGGCGGAACTTTTGAATAAAGTACAATAACACCCTACACTCAAACGGAGGTTTGATGACGACTCAAAAATTTAAGTGGCAGGGGGTGGTTTCCAAATACGCGTATCCCGAAACATGGCGCAGCCTGTGGCAGGTGTGCAACTCAGTAATTCCGTTTTTTATAGGGTGGTATTTGATGTACCGCAGCCTCGAAGTGGGCTACTGGCTCACGCTGCTGCTGGCGGTCCCCACGGCTGGATTCATGGTGAGGTGCTTCATCATCTTCCATGATTGCTGTCACGGCTCGTTTCTGAGGAGCATGAAAGCCAATGACCGGTTGGGGCTGGTGATTGGTGTATTGGTGCTCACGCCGTTCTACGAGTGGCGGCATGCACATGCCATCCACCACGCGACGGCGGGCGACCTGGATCGCCGCGGTATCGGCGATGTGTACACGATGACGGTGGAAGAATATCTCGCCGCGCCCTGGTATAAGAGGCTCGGGTATCGCATCATGCGCAGCCCGATGATCCTGTTCACCGTCGGTGCTTTCATCGTGTTTACGGTGACCCATCGCTTCTGGGGTCCGAAGGCGGGCAAGCGCGAGCGAAGCAGCGTGATATGGACGAATCTGGCGATTGCCGCGGTAGTTGGCTGGCTCATGCTGGAGATCGGCTGGGCAGCGTTCCTGCTGGTGGAAGTGCCAATTCTGCTGATCGCTTGCGGGTCCGGCGTCTGGCTCTTTTACGTGCAGCACAACTTCGAGCCGACGTACTGGGAGCGCCATCCGGAGTGGGAGTTCTTCAACGCCGGTATGGACGGCAGCTCATTCTATAAACTACCCAGGCTGTTGCAATGGTTCACGGGGAACATCGGTTTTCATCATATCCACCACCTGAGCCCGAGAATCCCGAATTACAAGCTCGAGCAATGTCATAACGAGAACCCCGAGTTCCAGATCGAACCCTTAACCCTTCAGCAGAGTTTAAGATCCTTGTTCTTCCGCTTGTGGGATGAGCAGGAGAGGACGCTGGTAGGGTGGAGTGCGTTGAAGAAATATCGGGCACAGAAAGCAAACGTAGAGGCATAATGAAAAGAGACTGGCGAAAGCCAGTCTCTTTATATATCGCGCTGAGCGGAGCCGTAGGCGCAGTCGAAGCGTGTTTCAGAACGAAGCTACAGCCTCATCCACCGTATTATAGATTTCAATATATTGGGTCACACCGGAGATATCGAGCATCTCGCGGATATAGGGCATTGGGTTGGCGATCCTCATATGATTTGCCCCATCGGTGGAGAGCATCTTATGAATGATGACGATGGCGCGGATACCGATGCTGGTGAGCGAGACGGTCTGGCTCAAGTCGAGCACCAGGTCGCGCGTCCCATTGGCATAGGATTCTTTTGCGGCTTCTTCCAGCTCGGCAAAGTTGCCCAGGTTGATGCGGTCCTGCAAACGGAAAACCGTCACCGGGACACGTCCCTGCGCCTGTGAGATTTGTACAACGCCCATGTCTCGCCTCCATGCATTGAGGGATAATCAGTATTTCACAGAAGCTGAAAGGGTACGGGCTTCTTTTGTTTCATAATCTACTGATAATAAATTTCAGCAATCATACACCAAAATAATCACGAGACCGAACCCGATTTTTATTTCTTCGCCTGCCATTCCTCATGAAGGATCGCATAGCACAGCGTATCCCACCATCTGCCTTTGAAATACTGATGTTCGCGCATCCGCCGCTCTATATGCATGCCGATTTTTTCCAGCACGCGTGCCGAGCCGATGTTATCCTCGACGCACCAGGCGGAGACGCGCTCTACCTTCATGTGTGAAAAACCGAAGTCCAGGACGGCACGCGCTGCTTCGGTGGCATATCCGTTTCCCCAGTAGTTCGAGTCAAGCTCGTAGCCCATGTCAGCCTCACGCGCCTCCGGCGAATCGCGCCGGACTCCGCAATTGCCAATGAGCTTGCCGGTCGATTTCAGCGTAATCGCAAACTGGAATTTGATACGAGGAACCTGTTTCTGATGATTCAAAAACATCTGGATGAACTGGCGCACCTCTTCCGCGGATCTCGACGTCCACTCGTTATAGCGCAGGTAGAGAGGGTCCTGCTGGTAAGCCAGCACCGCCTCCCAATCGCTTTCCACGAATTCGCGCAGGAGGAGCCGCTCGGTGGTCAGGATCATTTGGGTTCCAGCAATTTTAGAATCAGCAGGGCGAGAAAGCCGATGAACAATGTTGCAGTGGAAAAAATGCTTTCCTCTGCCTGGACATTTTCCACCAGCAATTCTTCCGCGATGAGATAGATCAACGCTGCCGCGCCGAAGGCGAGCACGATAGCCAGTGTGGTTTCAGGCACATCCGCCAGCAGGAAGCCGGCTCCGAAGGCGCCCACTAAGAGAAGCAGCGCGATCCCGCCCGTAACCGCCAGAGTTTGCCACCATGGAAAATTCCCCTCCCGGAATTCGACTCCCACCGATAACGTCAGGAACAACAGTTCGAGCGAGAGGGCAATCGCTAACAGCGCGCCCAACTGGTCATTGGCGGAAAACCCTGCGCTGATCAACGTGCCGTCGATCAAAGTATCTACGGCTGCTGCGGATGCCAGACCCACAGGTAAATTTTTCTTTCCCTGATGTTCAAACCGGACGACCAGCCACTTGAGCACAATCATCAATAGCCCGCCCGCCACAAAGCCCCCTACGACTCCAGGTAAAGTGCCGATCTGCTCGACCTCGGGAATAACACTCGCCGCTATCGCGGCAAGTACAGCGCCTGCCGCAAAATGCTGGATCGCGCTGCGAATTGCCACATTGGGCTTCCAGAACAGGGAAATCACGCTTCCCAGGATGCCCGCGCCGGCCGCGAGCAGGATGTAAGGGAGGGAGGACGTAAGTTGATCGGGCATGGTTGGTGGGAAAATCCTGAAGCTAAATCGGAGTATACTTCCTCGTATGACCGGGAACAATAGCAATCCGGATCGGGCTGCTCTCATTGCTTTTGTGATCGCGGTGATCGTTCTGGGAGTGAACTTCGTGGCGGTTCGATTCAGCAACCAGGAACTGCCGCCATTTTGGGGAGCGTCTTTGCGTTTTCTTGCTGCCACGATTTTACTTTTCGGAATCGTGCGCTGGAGAAACCTGCCACTGCCCCGCGGACCCGCCCTGACCGGTGCCGTTTTGTTCGGTCTGTTTTCCTTTGCGATCAGTTATGCATTTTTATACTGGGGACTCACCCGGGTGAGCTCGGGC